>JAPLEI010000050.1 GCA_026391195.1 Bacteroidota bacterium
ATTCGATAGGCCAACAGGGCGCTGAGTGCTTCATGAACCTGTCTGCCTTCAAAAGGATATACCAACAGATGATATCCTGCTTTACTTCTGATATGTTCTAGCAGCAATTCATTCTCCCGAGGGATATGCGATAAGGTTTGTTGTTGTTCCATCAACAAGTGCAAGGCAGCTATTTCGGGTTCGCTTTCATCAATCAGCACTTTGTTAAATGTTTTTCTCAGCAAGGCTCCCAGATTAGCACTCAAACTCATTCTTCCTCCCATCCAGGATGGGATGATGGATTTTTTTTGGTTGCTGAGTTTTACTAAGGCCGTCATATCTTTTACACCTAACAGTTCCAAGTTTCTGCCTGCCAGTGTGAATACATCTCCCGGCAGTAATTTGCTGATAAACCATTCTTCAATTACCCCCATGTATTTTCCACCAGTGGTTTTTACTTTTAACATGGCATCACTTACAATAGTGCCAATATGCAAGCGATGCCGCATTATCATTCTTCGGTTGCTACAATAAATTCTTCCATCTATTTCCTGCAACTTTTCGTATTCATCATATTGTTGCAGGGCTTTTCCTCCGCGTGTAAGTAAGAAAATAATATCATGCCATTCTTCCTGGCTAATGGCGGAAAAACAATGGGTACTGCTGATTTCAGCGAGTAATGCTGAAGGTGCAAAGCCTTGTCCTGCAGCGATTGTGAAACAATATTGCAGCAACACATCAAAACACAGTACCAACGGTTCTTTGCTTTCTACTGCCGACTGATTTATGGCGGTTTTTAGGGCAGCCACTTCTAATAATTCGAGGGTATTGGTGGGCAAAAAATAAATTCTGCTGGTTTCGTGGGGACTATGTCCGCTTCTGCCGGCTCTTTGCATAAATCTCGCAACTCCTTTGGGAGAACCAACCTGAATTACTGTGTCAACGGGTCTAAAATCAACCCCCAAATCTAGGCTGGCTGTACATACGACTGCTTTTAATTTTCCGCTGTGCAAAGCTTCTTCTACCCACAAACGAAGGGCGGGTTCTATACTGCCGTGGTGCAATGCGAGAATACCGGCGAGATGAGGGGCTTTTTGGAGTAAGGTCTGAAACCAGATTTCACTCATCCCGCGGGTATTGATAAAAATGAGGGTGGTATTGCTTGCTTCAATTACCGGCAGCATTTTTTCTGCCATGCGAATGCCTAAATGGCCCGACCAGGGATATTCTTCCAGGTCGTCTGGAAAAATCGAATGCACGGAAATATTTTTTGGCAGGTCTGCCTTCACCAGATTTCCCTGTTTACCTGTTGGATACAACAACACTTCCATAGCCTGCTCCAGATTGCCAATGGTGGCGCTGATGCCCCAAACCATGGGTTGATGATTTTCTTTTCTGGCAGCTGTAATTAATCGGGCGATGGCCAACTCAGTTTGTACGCCTCTCTTGTTGCCCAGCAGTTCGTGCCATTCATCAACGGCAATTACTTGTAAACTATTCGCCATTTTCTCATGATCGGAATGGGTAAAGAGTAGATGTAAACTTTCGGGGGTAATGATCAGTACTTCCGGTAATTGTTTTTTTTGCGCCGCTCTTTGTTTGGGGGTACTGTCTCCATTGCGAATCCCTATTTTCCAATGCAGATCTAAGGAGGCAATCACTTCCTCCATTGCCCGGGCGATATCTTTTGCCAGTGCTCGCAAGGGGGTAATCCAAATTAATTGGCGGCCTGTATTTTTAAAAGTTGAATAGTCTTCTGGATGTTGATTAATCCAACGTATCAGGGTGCCTAAAAAAACCGCATAGGTTTTGCCACAACCGGTGGGTGCATTTACCAATCCACATCTGGATTCGCTGATCAATTTCCAGGTGGCTTGTTGAAAGGCAAAAGGCGTTCGACCAGTTTTCTGTAACCAGCTTTCTATTATTTCCGTACCCAAATCAACTTCACTGCTCATGCTATTTATTGAGTCCGTTTATTTTTCGCCGAGCTGCATTTTTCGCTGCAATATTTTACCGACTCCCAATTGCGCGCCCATTTTTTTCGCCAACTGAAAGGTCGGTTACAACTGATACAGATTTTTGAAGGGAGATACGATTTATTTCCTTTAGCAGCAGCCATAGATACAGTATGGTGAATTATTCTTTTACCGTTTTAATCTGTCCATCCTGTTTTCGGATAAAATAGATTTTTTTGTTTTCCAGGTAATCGGTAGATCCATCCGATAACTTATTGGCTCTGATATCAAAGTCGTTGAGTAGTCTGAATTCTTTGTCTGAAAGGTGTTGCAGGATGTTGTTGGGGTATTTTGCCAAGAGTTTACCAAAATGATACATGGCTTCAAAACCCTTGAAAACCATATCTCCGGCTTTTCCGGCTAATTTATTTTTATACGCTGCTGAGATATTATTTACTGCCTTCTCGTTGTTTTTGAGTTGAAAGTGGCTGGTGTAAATAATTTCCATAAACTTGCTGTAATCTCTTCCCGTTTCCCAGGTGGGCATGCCGATGATTACCGACCGGTAAGGTTTTGCGGTTCCGAGTGTGCGGGTCAGGTTAAAAGCAAATTCATCCTGCAAGGATCCGCAAATCGAAATATTTTCCTTGGTACTGTCGAGGGATACTAATGCTTCTTCGGGCATAAACCCATCCCTTAGTTCAATCGGATTCAATTTGATTTTGGTGCCGGGTGTTTTTTTATTCAATGCTTCCAGGGTTTGTTGAATCATATCTTCTGTGGCACCTTTTCTTTTAAATAGGTTGATAGGTTGGGTGGGATAGTTACGCTGGAGATATTTGAAAATTGCTTCTAAATGAACTTTTAGGGTTGGATTGATCAGCACAAAGTAGGGGTTTTGTGTTACGCCTCCGTCATTCGGAAAAGTGTAAGACAACAACGGTATTTTAAAATCCTTGCTAAAATCGGCCAGTGGTTTGATATCGTTTCGGGCAGTAAATACTGCCACCAGCAATTGTGATTTTTGCAAAGAGTCTCCGGTTAGAACCTCTTCTAGCGTGGGCTGCACACTTTTTGTATCCTGAAAAATTACCTGCAGTTTTACTTTTTCTTTATTAAGAGAATCTACCGCCAGCATCATTCCCTGGTAGAATTCCAATGATGACCACATTTGCCTTGGCATGCCTCCATTGCCTAATTTGTAGGCGCCATCGGCAAAAGCTGAATCGATATACACCGGAGCAAATACAGTGATGGTGGGAATTGCAATAGTACTATCCTGCGCTTGCAAAGTGTTGCCATGCAGCATAGCTAGCAGCAAGAGCCATCCATATACGAGCAAATGTTTCATAATAGGTTGATGCGTTATTCCCATTCAATGGTAGCCGGTGGTTTGCTGCTGATATCATATACCACCCGGTTAATACCTTTCACCTGGTTGATGATTTCGTTGGAAATATCTGCCAAAAATGTGTAGGGGAGATGTGCCCAATCCGCCGTCATACCATCTACCGAAGTAACTGCCCGCAGGGCAATGGTATATTCATAGGTTCTTTCGTCGCCCATTACACCCACACTTTTAACCGGCAATAAAATTGTACCTGCCTGCCATACAGATTCATAAAGGCCATGTTTCTTCAGGCCTTCAATATAGATGGCATCCGCTTTTTGTAAAAGCTCCACTTTATCTGCGGTAACTTCTCCCAGTATTCTAATGGCAAGTCCCGGACCCGGAAAGGGATGTCTATTAATCATATCTGCCGGAATGCCCAGTTCCAAACCTACGCGGCGAACCTCATCTTTAAAAAGATACCGAAGCGGTTCTACCAAACTCAACTTCATAGTATCAGGTAATCCCCCCACATTGTGATGCGATTTGATAGTAGCCGAAGGGCCATGCACACTCACACTTTCAATTACATCGGGGTAAATAGTGCCTTGTCCTAAAAAGTGGATATCCGTTAACTGGTGGGCTTCGCGGTCGAATATTTCTATGAAAGCTTTTCCAATAATTTTTCTTTTTTCTTCCGGATACGCCTTTCACGTTCAATGCTAATTGGCGGTAGGTGGTGAGAACTTGTTCAAACTCATCCTTGCGCAATAAGCCGTTATCTACAAATATGCCGAACAGATTTTCACCAATAGCGCGACTGATCAGGGTGGCAGCAACGGTACTATCTACCCCGCCACTCAATGCCATAATCACTTTCCGGTCTCCAATGGTTTCTTTGAGGGATGCTACGGTTTCATCTATAAAATGAGCAGACGTCCAACTTCCCGAGCATCCGCAAATGGTGAATAAGAAATTTTGAATTAATTGTTTGCCATGGGTGGAATGATAAACTTCCGGATGGAATTGAATGCCATATAGGGGATGGTGATCGCCAGTTTTTTTGAAAGCTGCCACCGGAATACTTTCTGTGGTAGCCAATATTTCGCAATGATCGGGCAATTGCGTGATAGAGTCGCTATGGCTCATCCATACCTGTGATTGTTCTGGTATGTTGGTAAGCAATGGGTCGGCCTGGCGGGTTTGTAGAAGCGCACGTCCGTATTCCCTTTTATTCGATTTGTCTACTCTGCCACCCAGTAGGGTTGCAGAAAGTTGGGCTCCATAGCAAATACCCAACACCGGTACTTTTTGCAGCATTTCTTCTAAGGCTACCCGGGGGGCATTTTCATCATTTACACTAAAGGGGGATCCGCTTAAAATGATCCCTTTGATGGAAGCATCATACTGAAACGACTTATGAAAAGGAATGATCTCGCAATAAACGTTCGCCTCTCTTACGGCACGGGCTATCAGTTGGGTAAACTGGCTGCCAAAATCGAGGATTAGAATTTTTTCTATCATGATTGCGAAGGTAATTGAATTTTCTTTCGAATAAGGTACCCTGCCCGGGGGGTATTGCCCAAAAAAAAGCCCCGAGTTAAATCGGGGCCTTCGTTTATATTTTGATTGCAGCGTTTATTTGGCAGCAGCAGCATTGGCCTTTTTGGTCAATTTGCTCTTCAGGTTAGCCGCTTTGTTCTTATGGATAATACCTTTTTTGGCGAGTTTATCAATCATAGAAACCACGTTGGGTAAACCATCAGCATAGGCCTGATCTCCTTCCTTGGTTTTCAGATCGCGGATAGCGTTACGCGTAGTTTTACCGTAGTAGCGGTTGCTGTCGCGGCGCTTGGATGCTTGTCTTACGTCTTTCTTAGTAGCTGAGTGATTAGCCATTTATGTATTTTTTTCGGGACGGCAAAGGTAGGGATTCCCCATGAAATGGTGAAATTAAAACCAAAAAAAATCAAAAAACTGCTTATTCCGCTCTATTTTAACCCCTTTGGTAGGGAGGAGTATGGCCTAGTTGACCGATATTTGCACCCGACAACCAACCCTGTTGCCTGAATTATGAAAGACTTTTCATACATAACCAACTCTCATCCTGCCTTTATTGAAGGTTTGTACCAATCTTTTCTGCAAAATCCGGAAAGTGTAGATGCCGATTTACGTAAGTTTTTTGAGGGATTCGACTTTGCCGTAACAAATGGAGCCGCTCAGGTACATGCCCCTTTGGCCTCTTCTGAGCCTTTGGCGCTTTCTGAACCTGCAGCTCCTGCTGAACCTCCGGTGCCTTCTGAACCCTCTGAATTATCTGTACCTTCTGCCCCTTCGGCACCCGTTTTACCTAGCACCGGCGATGGAGTGGATATTGCCCGTGAAATTGCCGTATATCGGTTGATTTTGGGGTATAGAAATAAGGGTCATTTGCTGGCTATTACCAATCCCATTCGGCCCCGGAAAGACAGGGGTGCTAATCTAGACCTTACATTCTTTGGGTTGGGCGAGCAAGATTTAGATCGGGTATTTTATGCAGGTAGCTTATTGGGAATGCCCGGTGCTAGTTTGCGCGACATTTTGGCCAAATTGCAACAAACCTATGCGCAACATGTAGGGATTGAGTTCAAATACATCAGCGATCAGAAAAAAATTGACTGGCTAACCCGAGAAATGGAATCCGAATTTTCTCAGCCATTGTCTATCGAAAAGAAGAAGAGAATATTAGAAAAACTGAATCAAGGGGTAATTTTTGAGAAGTTTTTGCACACGAAATATATAGGACAAAAACGGTTTTCGCTGGAAGGGGGAGAAACCACCATTGCAGCACTCGATACGATTATCAATGTGGCAGCCGAGCAGGAAGTAGCGGAAGTGGTAATTGGAATGGCCCACCGCGGCCGGCTGAATGTGTTGGCCAATATTATGGGAAAAACCTACCAGCAAATTTTCAGTGAGTTTGAAGGAACCGCCCAGATAGACCAAACCATGGGAAGTGGGGATGTGAAATACCATATGGGGTATGGTAGTGATGTGCCTACGCCCTCCGGAAAAACCATGCACCTCAAATTAATGCCGAATCCCTCGCATCTGGAGGCAGTTGATCCTGTAGTATTGGGATTTGCCCGTGCCAAAGCAGATGTATTGTATAAAAGTGATTTTGATAAAATTTTACCGGTGCTCATTCACGGAGATGCTTCTGTAGCCGGTCAGGGTGTTGTGTACGAAATTTTGCAAATGTGCAATCTGCGGGGTTATTACACCGGTGGAACCATCCATTTTGTAATCAATAACCAGATTGGCTTTACAACCGATTTTGATGATGCGCGCAGTGCCGATTATTGCACTTCTGTAGCTGCTATGGTGCAGGCACCGGTATTGCATGTAAACGGAGATGATGCAGAAGCGGTTGTAAAATGTGCCGAAATAGCTACCCGCTATCGCAACGAATTTAACAGCGATATTTTTATCGACATGGTTTGCTATCGCAAGCATGGACATAACGAAGGAGATGATCCCAAATATACCCAGCCGCAGTTGTATGCGTTAATCGACAAACACCTCAACCCGCGAGAAATTTATACAAACTACCTCTTACACAATGGAACAGAGGATGCCCAGTTGCTGGCGAAAGACATGGAGAAGAAATTCTGGTCTGATTTGCAGGAGCGGCTGGATGAGGTAAAGCAACATCCCCTTCCTTACAATTATCAGCCACCGGAGCTTGCCTGGAAGAGTTTGCGAAAGGCCCATGCACATGATTTTATTGCATCGCCCGAAACTGGCATACCAGAGCAGGTGTTTCATCAATTATTTCAGCAACTGATGAAGTGGCCCGAAAATTTTCAGCCACTGAAAAAAGTAGAAAAGCTGATTCAGGAAAAAATTAAATTGCTAGAAACTGAGCAAAAAGTAGACTGGGCAACCGCAGAATTGCTCGCCTATTCCTCATTGTTGGTGGAAGGAAAAATGGTTCGCATGAGTGGGCAGGATGTACAACGCGGAACCTTTAGTCACCGGCATGCGATATTGCGGGATGAGCAAACGAATAAGGGATATAACCGACTGAATCATTTTAACCAAGATCAACAGAAGTTTAGAATTTATAATTCTTTGCTCAGTGAGTTTGCGGTGTTAGGATTTGAATATGGGTACTCCTTGGCTAACCCAGATGCCTTGGTAATTTGGGAAGCCCAGTTTGGCGATTTTTCTAACGGAGCACAAACCATCATAGATCAGTTTTTAGCTGCAGGCGAACAAAAATGGCAGCGCCAGAATGGGGTGGTAATGTTGTTGCCACATGGATATGAGGGACAGGGTCCGGAACACAGCAGTGCTCGTATGGAAAGATTCCTGCAACTCTGTGCCGAACTGAATTTGGTGGTAACGAATATTACGAGTGCGGCAAATTTATTCCATGCATTCAGAAGGCAGCTTGCCTGGCCTTTCCGAAAATCGCTGATTAACTTTTCTCCCAAAGCCAACCTGAGAAGTGCGGGAACCTTTAGCCCTGTTAAAGAATTTATTCATGGGCGTTTTAGGGAAGTGTTAGATGATGATGCGGTAACCGACCCCGATATTATTCGCAAAGTGATTTTGTGTTCTGGTAAAATATATTTCGAGTTGCTGGAGAAGCAACAGAAAGATCAGCGGAAAGATATTGCCTTGGTTCGCTTAGAGCAAATATATCCGCTGCCGGTTAATCAGTTAGAAAAACTGCATCGGAAATACCAGGCAGCCACTTGGTTTTGGGTACAAGAAGAACCTCAGAATATGGGCGCAGCTTCTTTTCTGCAGATGAATCTGAAGTCGTTTAGTTTTGGCGTAATCAGCCGAAATGCCAGCGCAGCCACCGCAACCGGTTATGCCAAAATACATGCCCTTGAGCAGGCACAAATTATTGCTACTGCTTTTAGTGTTTGATTAATAAACTGAATACCAATTGTATGATTGAAATAAAAATACCTTCTATCGGAGAATCTATCAGTGAAGTTACTTTGCTAAAATGGACGCAACCAGAAGGCGCCTGGGTAGAAAGAGATCAGGTGATTGCTGAGCTGGAAAGTGAGAAAGCCACTTTTGAAGTGAATGCCGAACAAGCTGGTACCTTACAACAATTAGCCAAAGAGGGAGATAGCTTACGCATTGGAGATATAGTTGCTAAAATAGATGAAACGGCTGCTCGACCTGCAGAAGTTCCGGTTGCCGAAAAAACGGAAGCGCCTGCAACGGCACCTGCAACACCCCCAGCATCACCGTCAACTGCTCCTGCGCCTAAAGCAACTCCGGTAGCATCGGCGATCATCGCCAATACACAGGTAGATGTAGCAGCTATCAAACCATCGGGTGTGCATGGAAAAATTGTAAAGCAGGATGTGTTGGATGTGTTGAAAAATCCCGGTAAAAAAGCGTTTGAAGGTGCCGAACTAATGTCGCGGAATCTACGTCAGGAAAAAATGAGCAATCTCCGTAAAACCATTTCCCGCCGGCTTGTGGAAGCTAAAAATTCTACCGCCATGCTTACTACTTTTAATGAAGTAGATATGACGAAGATTATGGCCATACGCAAAGACTATAAGGATAAATTCAAGGAATTACACGGCGTGAATTTGGGATTTATGAGCTTCTTTGCCAAAGCCTGTGCCGTTGCGCTGAGTGAATGGCCCACTGTAAATGCTTCCATTGATGGCGACCAGATTGTTTACCACGATTATGCTGATATCAGCATTGCCGTAAGCACGCCTCGTGGCTTAACTGTTCCGGTGGTGAGAAATGTAGAAAGTTTGAGTATGGCTGATATTGAACGGAAAGTAGTAGAGCTGGCAGGTAAGGCAAGAGATAGTAAGTTAACCGCCGATGAACTGCAAGGGGGCACTTTTACCATAACCAACGGAGGCGTGTTCGGAAGTTTGATGAGTACCCCCATTATCAATATACCGCAAAGTGCTATTCTGGGAATGCATAAAATACAGGATCGACCCATGGCAGTAAACGGACAAGTGGTTATTTTACCCATGATGTATCTGGCATTGAGTTACGATCACCGCATTATTGATGGAAGAGAGAGTGTAGGATTTTTGGTTCGTGTTAAAGAACTACTCGAAAATCCTTCCTGGTTATTGATAGGAAAAGATCCCGTGAAATCTTTACTAGAATTATAAGTCGGCATATGCTATCCGCCTCCTTTTCAGCATCCACGCCGGCAGGCAGGCGATACATCAGCTATTTGCAAACAGCAGATGCACTGGTAAGTAAATATACAGGTGCTGAGCCCCTGGCAGCTTATTTGAAAAAGTATTTTGCTGCTAATAAGAAACATGGAGGTAGCGATAGAAAACATATCAGCACCCTTTGCTATGGTTTTTTTCGCTTGGGAAATTTTGGAATCGAATGGACTGAAAGTATCCGTTGGCAGACCGTATTATTTTTATATCCCCCCGCGGAAATAATCGCCAAAGAACTATTACCTGAATCCTGGCAATTGCATCTTGCAGATCCGTTGTTTGATAAATTCAGCTGGTTAGCAACAATGGGTTTATCCGGAAATTGGCTGTCGATATTCCCTTTTATACATCTGTTGAGTGAAAATATTACTGTGAACGATTTTGTTGCCAGTCATTTACGCCAACCCGATTTATTTCTTCGGGTACGCCCGGGGAAATGGGCCCAAGTAGAAAAAAAATTACAAGCAGCCGGAATCGAATTTAATAAAGTTGGAGCTGATGCCCTTTCCCTTCGCAATACCACTTCTATTGAGCAGGTTCTGAAAATTGATGAGGAAGTGGTGGTGCAGGATTTGAGTTCTCAGCGGGTTGCTGAATTATTCCAACACATTCCAACAGATTCTGCCAAGCCATTAACGGTTTGGGATGCTTGTGCAGCAAGCGGAGGTAAGTCGATACTTGCCAAAGATTATTTTGGTCCTATTCGATTAACGGTAAGCGATGTTAGAGCAACGGTATTGCATAATCTCGCAAAGCGTTTTGCCAAAGCCGGCATAAATACCTTTGATCAACGAGTAATAGATTTAAGTAAAGCTGGTTTTGCATTGCCTCCGCAACAACTGGTAATTTGCGATGTACCTTGTTCGGGCAGTGGAACCTGGGGCAGAACACCGGAGCAGATTCGTTTTTTTACTGAAGAAAAGTTAGCGGAATATAATCACCGTCAACGGGCAATCCTTACACAGGTAGCCCCAACCGTTGCAGAAAATGGCTTTCTGTTGTATATTACCTGTTCGGTATTTCGCAGCGAGAATGAAGCAATGGTTAGCTGGTTGCAGCAAGCGTTTCCCTTCCGCTTAGTGGAAAGTAAATTATTAGCAGGCTATCAGCATCAAGCCGATACCTTGTATGCCGCTTTGTTACAAAAAGTTTCGTAAAAAAAGTAAGCGCAATATTACGAGCGCTGAATAATTCCTCCCCCCATCACATCATCCCCTTCGTAAAAAACAGCGCTTTGTCCGGGTGCAATACCCTTAACCGCTCCGGGAAACTGAACCGCAATACCGGATGATTGAGGCGTAAGAATAGAGTGTGCTCCGGGATCCTTATAACGGATTTTGGTAATAGCTTCCGTGGGGGCATCTATGCCTGCATATTTTAGCCAGTTGATTCTGGTAACCTGCATATCCGTTTTGTCTAAATCATTTTCCTCTCCTAATACAACTACATTGGTTTCCGGATCGATGGCCGTAACATATACTGGATGGCCAAGGGCGATATCAAGCCCCTTGCGTTGCCCGATTGTATAGAAAGGGTATCCTTTGTGTTGGCCTAATTTTTTTCCGGTTTTGTCTACAAACCAACCTCCAGTCACGCGCTCTTCTAAACCATCTACTTTTCTTTTCAGAAAGCCGCGATAATCGTTATCGGGCACAAAGCAAATCTCATAGCTCTCGCTTTTTTTGGCTAATTCGGGATAGCCATAATCAACTGCCATTTGTCGGATGGCTGATTTTCTAAAACCGCCCAAGGGTAAAAGGGTTCTACTCAACAATTCCTGATCGAGGCCCCATAGCACATAGCTTTGGTCTTTGGTTTCATCCAAGCCTTTGCTGATAACAAATCGATCATTGGTATGTTTTCGAACGGAGGCATAGTGACCGGTAGCGATGAATTCGCAATCCAGTGCATTGGCTCTTTTTAACAGGGCCCGCCATTTGATATGGGTGTTACACATCACACAAGGATTGGGTGTTCTGCCGGCAAGGTATTCTTCCACAAAATTCTCCACTACAAAATCACCAAACTCATCCCGTATGTCTAATATAAAATGGGGGAAGCCATGGTGAACAGCTGCCTGCCGGGCATCATTGAATGAGTCTATATTGCAACAGCCTGTTTCTTTAGTAGAAGTGGTGGAACTTGAGTAGTCCCAGGTTTTCATGGTAATGCCTACCACCTCATACCCCTGGTCGTGGAGCATAAGGGAGGCTACGGTACTGTCTATACCGCCACTCATTGCCACTAAAATTTTACCATTTCTGCTCATGTTGCATTTATTGCATTGCGGCTGCAAAGGTACAACAACTATGATTAATACCGGAATTGTTGCTGTTAGTAAGATTCAGAAGGGTGTACATGTGGCTTCTTTACATTCATTTGAAAAGTTAATAGGATGCGAATTATTTGCCTTTAATTCTGCCTTCAGCCGAAGCAAAGAGCCATTCGCTTGTTGCTATTTTTCTATAGCAGTATGTTGTATTTACTTATGGGATAGGGCATGCATTTGAAAAGCTAGCCTGTTTGATGTTTTTATATACCTTAGTAGCAATAAAATATTTGCCATGATTAAGTGTATACGACTGATAATTTGCGCCTCAGTGATTAGCCTGTCTGGATTGATGGCCCAGGAGGCACCCCCAGCTAAACAGCCGGTAATTGATTTAGAAAAACTAGAAGTACGCGATTCAGCAGGCCGTTTGTTGAAAATGGACGAGTGGCTTCCCATGAATGCTTCTGGAAAATATAACCTCAGTTTTAATCCGGAATATACCCGGGCTAGCATTACTAAACTATCAGCGGAAGCCTATTTAGAAAAAATGAAGTCTGCGCCCAAGCCTGGGGAAAGCAAGAGTTTTGTGGATGGAACTACCCCTGCCAGTTTTTCGGCAACCACTCTCCGGGGCAAATCCGTTCGCCTAGATAAACTAAAAGGCAAAGTGGTGGTGCTTAATTTCTGGTTTGTGAGTTGTCCACCCTGTCGGTTAGAGATTCCTGAACTGAATGAACTTACCAAAGAATTTGCCGGTAAGGAGGTAGTGTTTTTGGGAATAGCTTTGGATGGTCAATCTGCTGTTGAACAGTTTATGTTGAATACCCCCTTTGATTATCAGCAAATTGCATCCGGACAACCCATCGCTAGTCAGTATGGAGTTAAGGGGTATCCAACCCATGCTGTGATAGATAAATCTGGCAAAGTGTTATTTCAAACTATGGGACTGGCCCAGAACACCCTATACTGGCTGCACCAATCTATACAGCAGGCTTTGGCCGAGCAATAATACTTGTACAATCAGCTATCAACAGTAGCTTGCTAAATTGGGTAAAAATACTTAACGGCGATTGCCGCCTTTTTTTGATATTTACCAAAATTGTTCAATATGGTAAGAATGCAGGCCATTGGCCATTTAGGAAAGGATGCCGTTACCAATAATGTGAATGGCAAAACCGTAATCAACTTTACCGTTGCCCATACGGAGAAGAGCAGAGATGCCCAGGGAAACCCGAAAGACAAGACTATTTGGGTGGATTGTGCTTACTGGACGGAGCGGACAGCCGTTTCGCAGTATTTAAAAAAAGGTACCCAGGTATATGTAGAAGGTCAGCCCGATATCAGAACCTATACTACCCAGGATGGTCGCAATGGGGCATCCCTTACTTTACGCGTAGGGAATATTCAGTTGTTGGGTGGCAGATCTGCTGAAGGAGGTAATACCGAATCTGGCTCAGCGGGAGGATATAGCAACACGGCTGCTCCATCGGCTGCTGGCGCAGATAGTATGCCGCAAATGGATGGCGCTTCCAACGATGATTTACCCTTTTAATTGACCGAATCACTTTTTTGTGGCTGTACATTCTTTTGAATCACTCACTGGTTTTGTGCAACGGGTACTGGAAGCTATAGGTTGCTCTACAGCGGATGCACAAACTGCCGCGCATGCATTGGTGTCTGCCGATTTGCGTGGCATAGACAGTCACGGCGTTGCCCGGTTACAAGGATATTTACGCCTCAAAGAAGCCGGCAGAGTAAATGTTACCCCCCACTTACAAATTGTACATGAGAGTCCTTCAACAGCTGTGGTAGATGGGGATGCGGGGTTAGGCCTTGTAGTGGCCCCCTATGCTATGCGCGTGGCGATAGAAAAAGCCCGCACTTGTGGCACCGGATGGGTAAGTGTGCGCAACTCGAATCATTTTGGTATTGCCGGCTACCATGCCATGATGGCTTTGCCCGAAGATATGATTGGTATTGCCATGACGAATGCCAGTGCACTAGTAGCCCCAACCTTTTCTAAAGAAAAAATGCTGGGAACCAATCCCATTGCCGTTGCCATACCTGCGGGTGTGCAGCCGCCCTTTGTGGCCGATTTTGCTACTACAACCGCTGCTAATGGTAAGTTAGAATTGTTGCAGCAGAAAAATAGTCCTACCCCGGATGGCTGGGTACAAGATGTAGAAGGGCAACCCAGCACGGATGCACATATTTTAAAGAAACAGGGTGCTTTGCTTCCCTTGGGTGGCGACCGGGAACATGGGAGTCATAAAGGGTATGCTTTGGGCAGTATCGTAGATATTTTTTCGGCGGTTTTCAGTGGGGCATCTTATGGCCCCTGGGCGCCGCCTTTTCCGGCTTATATTGCCATGCCCGAGAATATGCCGGGTAAGGGATTGGGACATTTTTTCGGTGCCATGCGGATTGATGCTTTTCGGCCTGCCGAGGAGTTTAAGGGGCATATGGATAATTGGATTGAAAGATTTCGGGCGGCTACTCCGGCACCCGGTTACGATCGGGTATTAATTCCCGGTGACCCCGAACGCGAAACGGCAGCTTTGCGAAGCGTACAGGGTATTCCCATTCATGTGGCGGTTGAGAAAGATTTGGCTGAAATAGCGGAACGACTGGGGATTGTGGGGTTGTAAAGTATAGGCATTGGTAACATGCAGGTAAGCTGCCTGATATACTTGGTTGATTAGTATTACTTAGTATTAATTTTTTTGAAACAGATTAACTGTCGGGATGGTAAACTCAGCTTGAAAAATATACCAATCAAGAGGTGTTAGGGA
>JAPLEI010000171.1 GCA_026391195.1 Bacteroidota bacterium
AACGAGCAGAATTTTTATTAGCCATTGCCCAACATATAGAAGCATTAGGAGATACTTTACTGCAAACAGCAGCTTCCGAAACCAATCTACCTATTGCTCGATTAACGGGGGAGCGGGGAAGAACGGTGGGTCAGTTAACTATGTTTGCGCAAATGCTCCGAGCCGGTGATTGGCAAGAGATTATCATAAACAACGCAATTCCAGATAAAAACCCTCCTCGCCCTGATATAAGACGAATGCTTGTTCCTTTAGGTCCGGTAGTTGTATTTGGTTCCAGTAATTTTCCTTTCGCCTATTCAACGGCTGGAGGAGATACGGCAAGTGCATTGGCTGCCGGCAGCACGGTAGTGATAAAAGCTCATCCTTCACACCTGAAAACATCCATCCTGGTAGCCGAAGCAATCAAGGCTGCCGCAGTAGAAACCGGCATGCCGGAAGCGGTTTTTCAGCATATAGAAGAAGGGTCATTTGAAACAGGAAAACTATTGGTGCAACATCCAGCTACTGCAGCTGTTGGTTTTACAGGCTCTTTCTCTGGTGGAAAAGCACTTTGGGACTATGCAGCTGCCCGTACCAACCCAATACCGGTATTTGCAGAAATGGGTAGCATTAACCCGGTGCTGATTTTACCAGATGCTTTGGAAACACAATATGCAACACTTGCCCAACAATATGCAGGTTCTATTACCTTGGGGGTAGGTCAGTTTTGCACCAATCCAGGTCTTCTTATTGCTATAGATGGAGAAGGCCTTTCTTCATTTATAGATGCCCTCGCAAAACATTTGCAAGAAGTAAGTAGTGCCCCCATGCTGCATACTGGTATTAGTGAGGCTTATGTGAAAAAAGTTGCCAGTGCACTTTCTATACAAGGGGTTCAATGGATAACACCTCAACCAGCTGCGGTAGAATCTGGTTCTGCTTTGCCAGTACTTGCCCGAGTAAGTGCAGCCGACTTTTTAACTAATCCAACATTACACGAAGAAATTTTCGGGCCCTATTCATTACTGGTAGTGGCAGATTCTGCCGAACAAATGTTGGCAGTTTTGAAAACCGTAAAGGGTCAACTCACTACCTCCTTGATGGGAACAGATAAAGATTTTGCTGCATTCGCTTATGTAGTTCAGGAAGCCAGCTTAGTGGCCGGACGCATAGTTTGTAATGGCGTACCTACCGGTGTTGAGGTTTGTGATGCCATGGTACATGGAGGTCCCTTTCCGGCTTCTACCGATAGCAGATTTACAGCAGTGGGCGTACAATCAATTAAGCGATGGCTTCGTCCGGTGGCCTTTCAAAATTTTCCGGATACATTATTGCCTGACGAACTAAAGCGCACGAATCCTTTGGGAGTAGTTAGGGTAGAAAAATGATGTGAAAAATTTCTCTTATTAGCTACGAGAAACTTCCAGTTGGTTTGCCAAGTCTCGTTTTGCAGAAAACCAATAGCTAACAATTACGGCAGCTACATGGTAAACCGCCATAATACCAACAATCCCCGGTATCCATTTGGAAAGTTGAAACCAATCTCCCGTTTGAATCAGAATAATTCCGGCAAATATTGCTTTCAATAATTCCCATAGCCAGGCTCTTGGATTCCTGTCCATCAACTCAGTATAAGCGTAAATATAAATAAATACGTATCCGCCATAAAGGAAAATGCCCGGACTACCTATGCCGGCAATATTTCCAAAGAAATAGCTAATCAATAACAACAGAAGTGTAATTTGAAACCAAATCCAGACAGATAAACCGGTGGTTGCCGGGGTATCATATTTGGTAAAATGATACACATCTGTAATTTTCTCTATCGGGTATTTTTCAGATACATCTTTTGGTCTCCAACCGGTTGGCATAAACCAGATGCGCAATTTGTCTTTCCAGTTCTGTGTTCTCCAGGCATCTTTTATCAATAATGCCACGTGCATAAAGTTGATTTTAATAGGATTCCAGGTGGAAGCAGGTCGGGTAATTCCATATACAGGAGTGATATCTGCTCTTTCTGCTTGAAAAGTGCCAAAAAGAAAGTCCCAAAAAATAAAAATCTGACTAAAGTTTTTGTCGATATATTCCGGATTAATGGCATGATGTACCCGATGATGAGCAGGCGTAACAATGATATATTCTAGGATACCCCACAATAGCGATTACTTTGCCAGGCACACCTAGCAAAGCTGCCGGCAATAAAAAGATGGTAAATAGCTTAACGATGGAGGAAATACTTTGTCGCAACGCACAGGCCAAGTTAAATTCCTCACTGCTGTGATGAACAAGATGCCCATTCCAGAAAAAGTTGATTTTGTGCTGAATACGATGAACACAGTATCCCATAAAGTCGAGCGCAAAAAAGGCGATTACATAAATCCAGATGCTGGGTTGTATATGAATCAGCGCCCAGTGGGTTACCATCCACTCATAAGAAAGCAGGCCAATCGTTAAGCCCAAAACATCTTTGGTAACATTGGTTAAACCGGAACTCAAACTGGAAATCATATCCAGATTTCTTACCGTATCGTTGTGGCGGTATATGCCATACCATTTTTCAAGCAATACCAATACTAAAAACGCCGGCATGGCAATCAATAAAATTTTTCCGTAAGTTTCCATAATTATTCACAAATAACGCTTTTGTAAAATTAATCAATATTATTGCATCTTACACGTTTGTTTAATGGCAACCTCACCTATTTCAACACCATTCAACCTGCCAGCCGGTATTCAATTGCCTGCTTTTTACTGTATCGATGGCCACACCTGTGGTAATCCCGTTCGGGTAGTTGCTGCAGGCGGTCCATCTCTGGAGGGTGCCAATATGAGTGAAAAAAGGCAGCATTTTTTGCGGGAATTCGATTGGATTCGCAAAGGATTGATGTTCGAACCTCGAGGTCATGATATGATGAGTGGAAGCATCCTATATCCCCCTCATAATCCAGAAAATGATGTGTCCGTATTGTTTATTGAAACCAGTGGTTGCCTTCCAATGTGCGGACATGGAACCATTGGTACCGTTACCATTGCACTCGAGCAAGGATTAATCAAGCCGAAAACCCCCGGGTTCCTTAAGCTAGAAACGCCTGCAGGATTGGTAAAAGTTACCTATACCTGTAAGGGAGATAAAGTGGAATCGGTTAAGTTGGTGAATGTGCCGGCTTTTTTAAGTAATGAGGGACTTACCGTTACCAGTGATGTTTTGGGAACGTTAACAGTAGATGTGGCCTACGGAGGAAATTTTTATGCCATCATAGATCCCCAACCCAATTTTGTAGGAATAGAAAATTATACGGCTGATCAACTGATTGCTTATAGCCGGCAACTTAGAATTGCCATCAATCAACAGTACTCTTTTGTGCATCCACTGAATACAACCATACAGGGTTGTTCGCATGTGTTGTGGACTGGTAAAGTGCTGCATCCCGATTCGGATGGCAGAAATGCGGTATTTTATGGCGACAAAGCCATTGATCGCTCACCCTGTGGTACCGGTACATCCGCTCGAATGGCTCAATGGTTTGCAAAGGGGAAATTGAAAGCAGGAGAAAAATTTGTGCATGAAAGTATTATCGGATCTACGTTTACAGGAACCATTGAAGGAATTACACAGGTAGGTGATTATACTGCCATCATTCCCGGTATTGAAGGCTGGGCGAAAGTATACGGACATAATATCATAACCATTCATCCCGATGATGACCAATATGCCTTCGGGTTTCAGGTGATTTGATTAAATTATTTGTAATGCATGTAATAGTAGTAGGAGGGGGAATTATTGGACTAAGCAGTGCCTATTATTTGCAACAGTCCGGACACCAGGTTACCGTAATAGATCAAACCGGATTTTTACCCAATTGTTCCCATGGCAATGCAGGCTATGTTTGTCCCAGCCATTTTATTCCCCTCGCTACACCAGGAATAGTTAAACAAGGGCTTCGCTGGATGCTGAATAATCGGAGTCCCTTTTATATTCAGCCTCGATTGAATGCCGAATTGATTAAATGGGGTTGGCATTTTATTCGTTCAGCGAATGCAAAACAGGTGGCAGCAGCTGCTATTCCTTTGCGGGATATCGCTTTATTTAGTCAGTTACAGTATGAGCAATGGAATACGCTTCCCGGGTTTCAGTTTGCCTATGAGAAAAAAGGATTGCTCGAAATTTTTCAAACTAAAGAGGCCCTCCATCATGCCGAACAAACTGCTGCAGCAGCCAATGCCATAGGACTAACCGGTACTTGTATACTTTCTAGTGAGCAATTAGCCGCTCGTGAGCCGAATATTACTATCCGAGCCTTGGGAGCCCTCTATTTTCCGGGGGATGCACATCTTTATCCGGCAAAATTGATGGAACAACTCACCCAACAATTATTGTTGAATCAGGTACAATTGCTTACTCCTGTTCAGGTAACCGGCTTTGAAACCCGTGAAAAGCAAATAACCGGCGTATATACCAACCGCGGACTATTTTCTGCAGATGCGGTGGTATTGGCAGCTGGTTCGTGGAGTTCTGAATTAACCCAGCAGTTGAATCTGTCTATCCCTTTGGTTGCGGGAAGAGGTTATTCCATTACCCTAGAGAATAGTCCGTATCATTTTGAACATCCAGCAGTGCTGGTAGAGGGTAGGGTAGCCCTAACCCCCATGGATGGCAATAAATTACGAATTGGGGGAACTATGGAAATCACTTCCACAAAGGCACCCCCTCATTTTAACCGGGTGAAGGGTATTTTACAATCAGTTCATCAGTTTTTTCCCGATATCAATCTCCCTTTTCCTGCCGAAAATGATATTTGGTATGGATACCGGCCTTGCTCTGCAGATGGGCTGCCCTATATCGGTAAACCGGCTAAATGGAGCAATCTGGTGGTAGCTACCGGGCATGCGATGGTTGGGCTAAGCCTGGGTGCCGGTACTGGAAAACTGGTTTCGGAATTGGTTAATGAACAGCCTACCAGTGTGGATCTATCTCCCTTCCATCCCGATCGATTTAGCCGGTAAACTATCCTCGATTCGGTTTGTTAAATACTCTCTGAAAGAAGTTAACCGCTTAATTGTATTTTTGCTATTCTATGCAATCCTCTTTTCAATCAATCCCTTATCAGGATACCGGCTATTTTACCCCCATCGTGGCTGATTACCTGTTGGGAAATGAAAAGCTGCAACCCTTCTTCCAACACTCCCCAGACTGGCAAGGATTAGAAGCGGCAATAGCATCCAGAAAGCAATCTCCGGTAAACAGGGAGTTATTAGTAGAAGTGCTTACACAACAATATGCTTCCCTACACCTTACACCTCGGTTATCGCAAAACCTAGCATTATTAAAACAAGCGAATACATTTACGGTTACTACTGCCCATCAGCCCAATATATTTACCGGACCGCTTTATTTCATTTATAAGTGTATGCACGCTATCCGGCTGGCAGAAAATTTGCATCAGCAATTTCCGGATAATCACTTTGTGCCTGTTTACTACATGGGTTCGGAAGATGCGGATTTAGAAGAGATTGGTCAGCTAACCATTGGCGGAATGAAGCGGGTATGGAATACCCCACAAAAAGGAGCTGTTGGCAGGATGAAAGTAGATCAGGCATTGCTTGATTTGATTACCGGAATGGAAGGGCAAACGGGCGTTCTTCCTTTTGGTAAAGAATTGTCTGGTTTATGGCGCAGTTGCTTTACAAAGGGAAAGACTATTTCACAGGCCATATTAGAAATTGTGCATCAATTTATGGGCGACAGAGGTTTAGTTGTGCTGATTCCGGATAATGCCCAACTGAAATCCGTTTTCACCCCCATTGTTTTGAAAGAACTTTTCACGCAGTTTTCTCATAGTTTGGTGGAAGCTACCAATCAGCAATTAGCCAAACAGTATAAAGTACAGGCTGCCGGACGAAATATTAATCTGTTTTATTTAATCGATGATAAAAGAGAGCGAATAGAATTGCAGGGCGAGCAATGGGTAGTACCTGCGTTGCAACTGAGTTTTTCAAAACATGCGCTGGAACAAGAATGTAACCTTTATCCCGAACGATTCAGCGCCAACGTGATTTTAAGGGGCTTATTTCAAGAAATGATATTGCCGAATGTAGCATTTATCGGCGGCGGAGGAGAGCTTGCCTACTGGCTGGAACTAAAGCAAATTTTTACTGAAGTAAATGTGCCCTTTCCCGTTTTGCTATTGCGTAACTCATTTGTATTCGTCAATAAAATACAGGCTGAAAAATGGTTAGCGACAGGATTTTCAATTCCTACCCTTTTTAAAACAACTGAAAATCTGATTCAACAACTGGCAATGGAAAATGCCGGAGAAACCCTATACCTAACTGTAGAAATAGAAAGGCTTACACAACTTTATCAGCAGATAAACATTAAGGCTTCTGGTATAGATAAGAGTCTATCCGATCATGTGAATGCACTCAAGAATACTGCTATCGAAAAATTGCAGGCACTGGAAAAGAAAATGTTGCGGGCAGAAAAAAGAAAATATGCCGAAAGTGAGTACCGAATTCAACAAATTCGCTCACAAATTTTCCCAAATAATCAGCTACAGGAGCGGGTAGAAAACATTGCGCTTTGGTATGCAAACTGGGGAAAAGAATGGCTGGAAGTAATTTATCAGCATTCTCAGCCGATTGCAGCTGATTTTCGCATCATTATCCTTGGCGAAGAATAGCTTTTACTTTTCGTCGAATTGATTGGGCCATTTTTCTTGAACGGATTTTACTTTATCCAGTACGGCCGAGCCCAGTACTTGCTTGTAGGCAGCCATTTGTTTTGCAATAGCCGAATCTGCACTTCCCAAAATTTGAACGGCCAGCAGACCAGCATTTTTGGCTCCATTTAAAGCAACCGTGGCAACCGGAACGCCGGCTGGCATTTGTAATATGGATAATACCGAATCCCATCCATCAATAGAATTAGACGACTTGATGGGAACACCAATAACCGGAAGGGTGGTTATAGAAGCAACCATTCCTGGCAAATGAGCTGCCCCACCTGCTCCAGCAATGATTACCTGAATTCCCCTGCCGGCAGCTTCGCGGGCATAGTCCATCATCCTTTCCGGCGTACGATGTGCGGAAACAATGGTTAACTCAAAGGGGACTGAAAACTGCTCCAAAATTTGAGCTGCTTCCTGCATAATGTTCAGGTCGCTATCGCTTCCCATTATAATACCTACCCGGGGTGAATTGGTGTTCATAGCGGTGAAATATAGTGCAAGGTACTTATTTTACTTTATTTTAGTTATTCACCCATAAGCCCATGTTTTCTATTCCGGGTATCTTATAGCCAGCAATATTGCGCAAAACAGGCGCTGCTTTGCTATCGGGCAATACAATTTTTATTTCATTGGTAAAGATGGTCGGGAATGTGGCAATTTTTTTTCTGCCAATGGTGGTGCCGGTATAAATTTTTAGAAAGCTTCCGCCTATTTTCGCTTCGATGGTAAAAGAACGCACTCGTTGCCCATAAGCAATCATTTCTTCTAATACCAATGCATTCAGTTGGATAGTTTTGGGTAACTGAATAGTTAATTCCACTTTGCCATCCGATTCTCCCATCCAGAAAGTGCTGCTATTTTCATCCAGCAGATTTTTTACTGGATAAGCAGAACGCTGATTGGCAGCAATAGTCGCTTGCTTCAGCAGGTTAGTTCGGAACGCATCTTCCCTTAGCTTTTTAAAACCCACTAGTGCAGCCGAGTCTGCTTCATGAAATAGACCACGTCTGTCCGGGGGGACATTGAGTAAAAGGTTGCCACCATTACCCACTGATTGGAGGTATAATTTAAATAGGGTTTCCGGAGTTTTAACTTTAGTATCCTGCTCTGGATGATAAAACCATCCCGGACGAATAGAAACATCTGCTTCAGCCGGCATCCAGTATTTGCCATTAATATTTCCTCTGTTTAAAGTATCAACCGGTGGTCCACCATCTCCTCTTTTAAATCCGGCCGTATCCAGCAAATTCCAGTTGGTTGCATTGATGGTACCTCTTTCGTTTCCACACCAACGAACGGAGGGACCAATATCGCTGAAAATAATCAGGTTGGGTTGCCAGTGAAAGGCGGAATCTTCAAACTTTCTGAAATCGTATTGTTGCTTTTTCCCATTCGGACCCTCGCCATTGGCACCATCCCACCATAACTCAAAAAATTTTCCATATTGGGTGAGCAGTTCTTTCATGGTTTTTAGGTAAATGGAGTTATAGGTTTCAGTGCCATAGTCGGGATGATTTCTGTCCCAGGGAGAAATATAAACCCCCATATCTAACCCGGCCTTTTTGCAGGCATCGGATAACATCTTCACCACATCCCCTTTACCATTCAGCCACTTACTCTCGCGAACGGTATGTGTGCTGAATTTACTGGGCCATAAGCAGAACCCGTCATGATGCTTAGCAGTTAAGATAATGCCTTTCGCCCCAGCCAATTTTGCAATGTTTACCCATTGCTTGCAGTCCAGTGCTGTTGGATTAAACAGGTTGGGATCTTCATTGCCCTCGCCCCATTCTTTATTGGTAAAGGTATTGGGGCCAAAATGTATAAACAGGTAAAATTCTTTTTCGTGCCAGGCTAATTGCTCAGGAGTAGGAACGGGGTTGAGGGGTTGGGCATTTTGAGCGGAAAGGCCCATTGAAAAAAGGAGGCAACCCAACAGGAACAAATATTTCATGCGGCAATTTATTGTCAATATACGAAGTAGAAAGGATAACAGAAAAAGCAATCCTTGGGAGCTTATTTACCTAAGGCCCGTTGATACAATTGAATGGTATTTTCCCAGCCCAGATAGAGGGCATCTGAAACCAGGGCATGACCAATACTTACTTCATCAATGATGGGAATCTGTTTAACAAAGTAGGGGAGATTATGCAGATCCAAATCATGGCCGGCATTGATTCCCAAGCCCAACGATTGAGCTGTATAGGCAGCTGTTCGGTATTGTTCTATGATTTCGTTGGCAGTATTCGATTCAAAAGCCCGGGCATATTGTTCGGTATATAATTCAATCCGATCGGCTCCAGCGGCTTTTGCTCCTTTCACCATTTGATCTTGGGGGTCTACAAAAACCGAAACACGGATACCAGCATTTTTAAAAGGAGCTATCAGCGATGCAAGTAATGCCTGTTGGCCAATGGTATCCCATCCATGGTCACTGGTAAGTTGCAATTGTGAATCGGGAACCAGGGTTACCTGTGCAGGATGGATATTTAAAACCAGTTCAACAAATTTAGGCTCGAGTGGATTACCTTCTATGTTTAATTCGTGTGTAAGCACTTCTTTCAGGGCATAAACATCCGCATATCGGATATGGCGCTCGTCTGGACGAGGATGAACCGTGATGCCATCGGCTCCAAATTTTTCGGCATCCATTGCCATCTTAATCAGATCCGGCCGATTACCTCCCCGGCTATTCCGAAGGGTGGCAATTTTATTGATATTTACGCTTAACCGGGTCATAGGCAAAATTACGGCCTTTTGTGTTTGCTCATTTGGATAATTGGCGCTATGGTCGGTTAAGTGCTTAATTAACTTGGTAAACAGTCGAATGGCTGCTGCTGCTGAATATGGTTGGGTGCATTGAATCAATTACTTTTGGGGCAATTAATTTTCGGGAATGGAAATAAATGGCAACCTTCCGGAAAGCAAATTGTTACCTTATTATGCGGTATTCATCTCTGGAAGATTGTTTAATTGATTTGGAAAAAAACGGACAATTAGTTCGTATAAGGGAAGAAGTAGATCCCTTTCTAGAAATGGCGGCTATTCATGCCCGGGTATATGCTGTGAATGGTCCTGCCTTATTATTCGAAAACGTAAAAGGTTCAAAATTCAGGGCAGCTTCTAATATTTTCGGTACCCTGGATAGAAGTCGATTTATATTTCGCGATACACTAGAAACTGTTCAGCGATTGGTAGCGCTCAGAAATCAGCCAATGGATGTACTGAAATCGCCCTTGGCGCATCTGTCAACTGCCTGGGCTGCCCTAAATGCTTTGCCAAAAAAATCTTCCGGTAATTTGCCTGTTTGTTATCAGGAAATTCAGATTTCCGATTTGCCCCTGATTCATCACTGGCCAATGGATGGGGGTGCTTTTGTAACCCTGCCACAAGTGTATTCCGAAGACCTAGATTATCCTGGAATAGACCAATCGAATTTGGGGATGTATCGAATTCAGTTAACCGGTAATGAATACATTCCCAATAAAGAAATTGGCTTGCATTATCAGTTACACAGGGGAATTGGGGTGCACCAAACCAAGGCGAATAATGCAGGATTACCATTGCGGGTAAGTTGTTTTGTTGGAGGGCCCCCATCGCATACGGTAGCTGCCGTAATGCCATTGCCGGAAGGGATTAGCGAGCTAAAATTTGCCGGTGTATTGGGAGGTCGCAGATTCCGGTATCAGTATCGGGATGGCTATTGTATCAGTGGGGATGCGGATTTTGTAATTACAGGTGAAGTATATCCGGGGGAAAATAAAATCGAGGGTCCCTTTGGAGACCATTTGGGTTATTATAGTTTACAGCATCCTTTCCCAGTAATGCGCGTTCATAAAGTATATGCCCGCAAAAATGCCATTTGGCCTTTCACCGTGGTAGGTCGCCCACCACAGGAAGATACCAGTTTTGGTCAATTGATTCATGAAATTACAGGGGATGCTTTGCCCGCTGAGATACCCGGACTTCGTGAGGTACATGACGTAGATGCTGCCGGCGTGCATCCATTGTTGTTAGCCATTGGCAGTGAACGCTATACTCCGTATGCCCCAACCGCACGCCCTGCCGAATTATTAACCATCGCTAACCATATTTTAGGAACAGGTCAGTTGAGTTTGGCAAAATTTCTATTTATTACTGCCGGCACCCCTCCAGAAATTACTACCCATACGGTATCCCAGTTCTTTCAGTTTTTGTTAGAAAGAGTAAATCTTGAACAGGATTTACATTTCTATACGCAAACTACAATGGATACCCTTGATTATTCCGGATCGGGATTAAATAGTGGTAGTAAGCTGGTAGTGGCTGCGTATGGGGAAGAAAAAAGGAAATTATCATCAGAAATACCAAATTGGATCACCCAACTTCCGCAACTTACCCATGCAAAGCTGGTAATGCCCGGAATTGTGGCTATACAAACCACTGGATACGATGGGGAAGATAAAAGGCAACAATGGGTGCGCCAGGCAACCGAATGCTTCAAATCGACTGCTGACGCTGGTAATGGCATAATGATGCTGGTACTTTGTGATGACGCTGAGTTTACGGCAACTTCCATGCGCAATTTTATGTGGGTTACCTTTACCCGTTGCAACCCTTCCCATGATATTGATGGGATTGACAGTTTTACACGTCACAAGCATTTTGGATGCAGAGGCCCCATGCTGATAGATGCCAGAATTAAACCCCACCATGCCCCAACGGTAGAGATGGATCCGGTGGTTGAAAAGCGGATTGAAAAATTATTTGTTAGGGGAGGAAGTTTGTCGGGAATATTCAAGATCTAATTAGGCAGTTACTTCCATCCAAGTATGGTCGGCCAATAGCTTAACGGAAGAAATAAACTGCTCAAATGGGCCAGCTCCTCCCCATTCTGCTGGGGCAACCAGTGAAAGTATATGAGTACTGTCTCTTTTTTGATAGAGATGATAGGTATGCCCTATTTGTGGTTTGAAAGATAGCTTCGCTTCGTAAATCATTAAGCTCAGTTCTTTTCTTTTTCTAATTTCCTGTGCTTGGCGGGCCAACAATTCTATTTGCTCCCGTATTTGATCTAACTGCATTTGGGTTTGTTCTTCCATGGCAGTTAGGGCTTTGTGCTTAATTACGCCTTCCCGCGTAGGCCGAATAGCAACACTTCCAACTGAGGATGCATAGGGCAATACGCTCATCTGTTTATGATAAATCTCGGTATTGCAATAAGGACTACCTGAAATATTTTTACCTAAGTATTTGATTTTCAAATATCCATTAGGCATTATCTCATGTAAAACTTCAAGTATGGTTTCCTCATTTTTTTGTAAAATAACTTGCAGGGTAGCTGCATTTAGCACATTACCAATTACAGTGTCGGCCAATTGTTGATCGGGAAAGGGGCGGGGTTGGTTATCGGGAATCAGTTCGTATTGACTAAAAAATGCTTCCTGATCCATACTTACCCAATTCGAGCTGATAGACAGTGCATGACCCTGTTGAATGCTGTCGATACGGTATTGACCGCTTTTAGGGGTTATTCCGTTTTCGAACGAACATTTTTCGGGAAAGAGTTGCCAACTTGCCAAAAAATTATAAACCTGCACCATATCGATTGTATCTGAGAGAAAATAAAAAACCATTGAGGTTAGCAGGATAAGCCAGCCTCAATGGTTTACAAAAAGTATAATTTATTGAACTTTGAAGCCGATTTCCATAGTTCCCCAGTTAAGAGAAACATGACCATCTTTTCCGATGGTATAGGTTAATTTTTCAACTGAGTTGGCAGATTTGCCCGATTTAACGGTTACCCTTAAGGCATCTTCCGCTTGTTTGTAATCGTATGCGCCCCATTGGGTGCTGTTCTTATTAAAAATTAGTTCGCAATCTCCATTTTCTTTACAAAGCACGAAAAACGCATATTTTCCAGCGGCTAGTGGCTTACCTTCTACCTGTACGTTTTTAGAAGTTTCAAAAACAGTGGCTTCATTGGCACCTGCTCTCCAGATTACACCGGTTTTAGGTTCAATGTCTTTACCTATTACTCTTCCCTTTAAGGAAGGCGAGCTGTAATCAATAGAAACAGTTGCACCACTTTTAATGGTTTCAGCTACTTTAACGGGTGGGCTCGGACGCTTTGATTTATCGTCTTGTGCAAATGCCGTTGCAGAAATCAGCAGGGTGCCTACTAGGGCTAAAGTCATAATTTTTTTCATAGTGCTTGTTTGTTGAATAGGTAACAAAAAAAGAGGAATAGTGTTCTATAACTCGTTATTTTTTGTAAAAATAGTGACTAATTGGCTGATTTATTCACTTTATTGGATAAGTGGTATGCATTAATTAACTGAAATAAAATCGGGTTTTCGAATAAGTTGGGTATTATATCGAAATCTCACATTGGTACTAAAGCCAATATACCAGGGATTCATATTTCCCGGAAAACGAGGGTAGTAATGGATTTTCAGTTCCATGGTACCGAATACCAGATTCTCATTACGGCTTCGAATACCCGTTCCAATGGCGGAATAGTATTCCCCTTCAATCAGGGGTACCCCCAGTTGTTTTAGATAGGTGAGGTATATAAAACTAAACGGGGCAAACCGAAATCCGGCCAGTTTCCAGGTTG
>JAPLEI010000023.1 GCA_026391195.1 Bacteroidota bacterium
AAATCTATACTCCTCTTTATTAATTTCCAAAATCTTTTATCCGGGGGTGTCGCCTTTTGGTTAATCATGAAGTAATAGCCAAGAGTGGATAAACTATTTTGTGAAATTCAAATTTGGTTCTTATTTATTATTTAGCAAATTTTTTTTTGGATTTTATAAAAATTTGCGAGATGTCGTAAAATTCATTCCGAATAAAGTGTATAAACAATTGATATTCAATAAAAAATGTATTCCCTGCAGGGGAATTTGTTTCTAAAAAAGTCAAAGTCTTTCACCAAAAGAAAAAACCAACTAAGAAACGAATCATAAGTGTTATTGGGGTTTTAAATCGCATGTATTTTCCGATTTAAAAACCCACGATAGATAAATAAGAGTGCCCTTTTAGGGATATCTAAAACATTCCTCACAAGAGATTTAAACAATCAAAATAGTCAGCTATCTATATCCCATAACTATTTACGATAAATCCTTCTTTTTAGCTTCTTAAAAATGTCAGTATCCGCTCCCCTATTGGTCATGCGGCCATAATCTCGGAAAATGGTGGAAAGAGCATGGGTTTCATGATCCGGATAGGTATATAGGCAGTTATCGGGTTCCAGGGATTCAAGGTATTCGATGTTGCTATCCAGATAGGGATGTTCAAGGGAGAATTTACAATCTTGGACCAGCCCCGGGTCAGTTTCCGCTTTAATAAACATTTCGGTTACGTCTTTGTCAATATCAAAATATAGACCGGGTACCTCTGTTTTGTTGTAAAATATCGCATTCGTATCCCCTTTTGTATCCTCCCAAAGCAACTTCCATTTTTCAGCAGAAAGGGTTTCATTTATCTGAAAGAAATTTAAAGCAGGCAGATCCTTATTCGGGTCCAATAAAGGCTGAAGCTTAATGTTAGACAACTGCTTTTCGATTCGGCCATCTTCCCCCTCGATATTCTTAAATTCAGGGATCACAGCTACCCCCCGAAGGTTTAATGCAAACACGATTTCATTGAGCCCGGGTGCTTTCTGCTTCTTTTGAGTAAGATATTTAACATAATCTGCGGACCGCTGAATCCGGTTTTGAGTAGCATTATAATAATTTAGGGTCTCTACGTTTTTGCCGATTTTTTTCTGTTCATTGGCTGACAGGCTCAGGTGAACCTGTATTTGTGAAACCTCCTGGATCTTTTTGATATCCCCGGATAGAACAGCTGTATACACTATCTTCTCCTTAACAGTAAGGGGTTTTAGCTTATTAATAGTCGCTAATTGGTCGAAATTCAGTAATGGGTTCTCGGTTGGTTTCAAAGCGGCAGCATTAAAAAACGCTTGTACCCCATCCGGATATTTGCTCAGGTCAACTTGTAATTTGGAGCCTAACTGATTCAATTGCAAGAATGTGCCCTTATTGGTTTCATTAAGATGCAGGTGGTTCCTTTTTAGCACTTCCTGAAATTGATCTTTAGTAAGCCCCTCCCCTGCTGTCTTCAGGTCGAACTCTTTACAATACTCAATTGCCTTATCAGCAATTAGTTTACCTGACAACTCATTACATATATAAGGTGCAAATTGAGCAGCAGATAATTTGATTCCTTTATAGCCAATATCGCTCGCCTTGAACCTGGTTTCCCCATATACAAATGCTAACCCTTTCAATTGACCCGATTTATCAAAGGTGTATTCAGGTTTTATGTTGACCTTATTTAATAATTCGCTCATTTGAGTATGGGTAATCAAAACAGAGCTATTCGCTTTTTCTAAAACATCTGCAATGGCAGGCCCAATCGTTTTTAGTACCTGGTAGGAAGGCTTTAAGGTAGGAATAACCTTCTCAGCCTGCTTTACAGCTATGTCCGGTGTCTGAGCGTTTCTTTCAAGTTTCTTTACCAGGTTTACATAAAAGCCCTTCTGTAGATCCCTCCCGCTCAAGTAGGAAATGATTTTATTTTCCTGCTTATAATAGAATCGGACTCCGTTTTTCGGCAGCCGGTTACCGTCTTTATCATGAATTTGCATTGAGATTCCCTGCCCAGCTAAAGATTTGATGAGCGTATCAATATCAGCAACCCTTTTGTTATTCAGAAAATATTGAAGGTTCAAAAGAACTGCATTTTTAAAAGGAGTCTCGGTTGAGGCCTTTATCAGCTTATCACTGGCCGCGTCGAGTGTATTTTGCTTTTTATCAAGCGGTTCAACTTTCGTTAGGCGGTAAGCCGTTTCGACTTCTCTGCAAATCTGAATAGCTTTTCGTGCTTCAAAGTCATGTGCAATTTTTTTTCCGTCCTCCCCTACCCTACTGGTTACTATATGAATATGGTTATGGTGTTTATCATTATGCTGATAGATAACATAGGGAGAGCTTTCATACCCCATTTGCTTTAAAAAATCTTTGGCAATTTTGATTGTCTTATTCTGTTCTATAGTGTCAAAGGGAGAAAATGATAAGCTAAAGTGCGCAACTTTGTTTTTGAACCTTACATCTCCCCCGTCTCCGTCCCAGGATTGAAATGCCGTACTCAAATCGTTTTTGTCCGCAAGAATAGGTGCCGAAGAAATCCCTGTTGTAAAAAAGTTACCTGCATCTATTCGCACAGATCCAGCCACCACTTCCAGTCCTGATGGTGTTTGATACGTGGTGTTAGGCTTTTTCTCCAAATAAGCCAACAATCCATAATAATTACTTCCGCTGCTAACTTTGGGTATCATTCTTGGTAGAAAGTTTAATTAATAGTTCGTGGATATCGTTTAATTGCTTTCGAACAACCTCATCTACCCCCCCTAATTGGTTTGCTCGAATAGCAACTTGGTTGATGTTTACGCCTATTTTCTTTAATTCGGGTAAAACGTTCGCATTAGCCTGGAGGATTGTTTGAACCTGAATGGGGCTTCCGGAGACACAATTGGCTAGGAAACGGCCCAGCTGCTTTTCTTTTGATTTGCTGAATTGGTCATAAATAGTGCCTTTATCCGTAGCTGTAATCCTGGTAGAAAGCCAAGATATTCGTTTTTCGTCCTTACCAATTGCAGAATTTTGAAAATTATTGCCGCTTGTTTTGTCCTGAGAAAGCAAAAGTTTTAGGAATTCTTTCCGCGTTTTGAGGTTAGAAAGCGCAAATTTTTCATTAAAAAGGGTTTCAAGCTCCTCATCAGACCGAATTTTAAGTATCCTATTTCCTTCTTTCTTTTCCATTTTTGGCAATTTGTTTTACCTCAAATTGATTTAGGCAGCAATACAGCCCCGATTTCAACCTCCGACAAACAGACCTACGCTTTTGGCTTTAAAAGCCTCCTATCGGCTTAAAATGAGCCAAAAAGAGGCATTTACCCGCAGGGCAAGGTGAGAGAGCGGAGCGACCGTTTACTTTTGTGGCACAAAGTGCAACAAAGGTACACCTTGCTACTTCAAAGATGAAGGAAAAGTAGCTTAAATCCCAGAAACCACAAAATGTTTCTGATTCAGGCTAAAAATAAGACTAATTGTGCTGAAATTGACTACAAAGTTACAAAATTACAATATTACAATTTTGTACTTTTATATTTTTATACTTTTATAATATAGTAAGTTTATAATATTACTATTTTGTAGCTTTATATTTTTGTAATACAATAATATTATAGTTTTACCGTTTTATATAATTGTAGTATTGCATAATTGTATTTTTGTTCTTTTATACTTTTGTAATTTCATAAAATTGTAATTTTATATAAATGGCACAGATAGAAAAAAAACAGACAAGATTAGTAGGCTTTGTAAATCAAAAGGGGGGAGCCGGTAAGTCCACTTCGGCAATGAACCTGGCTACGGCCATCTGGTATGACCTTGATTTAAAATGGGACGTAGCATTATGGGATTGTGACAACCCACAGTTCTCTGTTGCTAAACTAAGACTTCAGGATGAGCTGGATATTGTAAACCTGATTGATCTGGTGAACAATGGGAAAATGAAGAGCTTCAAAAAGTATATCGATGACCTTAACGATGTACTCGATGCCAGGCGCACTTCCGTTGCGTATCCAATAAGAACAGTGATTTCACCAGAGTCAGATGCAAAGGGGGGAAGTATAATACCTAGCCAAAGCATTGGCAGCGAGAAACTCTATATCAAGGACGCATTGCGGGACTCAATAGGGAAGTATGATGTAATACTGATTGACCTTCCGGGAAAAATTGATAGTAATGAAACAATAGCACTCTTACCATACCTGGACTGTCTTATGATTCCTATTGATTTTGATAGTAAAACCATTGACAGCTCTTTATCAACTATCCAACTGTTATATACGGTAGCGTTCAATCTCAAGAACCAGCCTGCGTTCCTTAAGGATAAAAAGATTTTTATCTATTTCAAAAAAAAAAAAAAGGGGATTACTAGCAAGAAGAAAGAATACGCAGAG
>JAPLEI010000034.1 GCA_026391195.1 Bacteroidota bacterium
CGGCTGTCCGACAAATTTTTTAACTTCGCTCATCGTAATGTTTAGTTGTGGTAAACCAAACTTAACGATTATGGGCGGTTCTTAGGAACTGCCCTTTTTTATTCTAGTTTTATTTTAATTTAGTCGGACAATAGTGATAAATAATTGGTTATCTATTCTTAGTAGTATTTGATCCATAGCAAGGAGTTTATTGACAAAACTTTTTAATCATATCGTAATCCTCACTAACACCCAGCTCTCCGGCTTTGCGAAGGTCTAGGCAGCCCTTATTTTTTTCATCTAAAAGGAGATAAGAAAGTCCTCTATAGTAATAAGAATCTGAATACTTGGGGTCTAATTCTATAGCTTTCATACAATCTACTATAGCTCCTTTGTAATCATTAAGAAAGTAATTACTTCGTCCTCTAAAGAAATAAGCCTCTTTAAACTTATATTTTAGCTCTATGGCTTTCGTAAAATCTGCAATGACTCCGATTTGTACTCCTCTCTTTGAAAAAATACTTATTTCAAATATTTGAATTGACTAAAATCAATTTGATAGATGAAATAAGTATGAGTGGGGGATCATAAAGATATTTAAAATTATTCCATTACAAAATAAAATTTAAACAAATTCATAATAAACTGATAATCAATTTATTGGGCTTATAATTATTCTTATGTTAAGTAGAAGCTGTTATTATTATTATAAACTTTTAGATGTGAATGGGTTTCAAATTTGAATTTTTCAATACACTAATTGGAGATACTACACATCACGGCTACATTGATATGCTAATCACCAAGCCTTTCCCAATACTATTATTCTACCGGATACTTCAGAACATTCTGCTTCCATGCTGCAAAAACCCTTTTGATAGAATCCGGAAATACATTAGACAGGTACTCTATTTCATAAATTCTTCGAACACTCCTACGGTCTTTTTTTAACACAATCTTCTTCACAATCGGACAACCTATTGCCTTTCCTGCCATAGAATCATATTGAAATCTAGTACCCTTCCTGTCACAACAGGCAAAGGCCTCGACAAATGTTCTGAACCCATTATAATTCTGTATATATGTATATTTTTTGGTTGGAGCCCCTCTTAGTGTAGTATCGCATATAAATCTTAGGCTGTCAATTGAAACGGTATCTTTACTTTTGAAAAAAGCCCACCCTCCCGGCAACCGAATGGAAACACTGTCTGCTTTTGCATATGTTGCTACAATTACAGCAGTATCTGATAGATTTTGGTATTCGTATATCCAATTCTTTCGCATGTCTATAAACCTATATAACATTGTTTCCACGAAAGTGGTGTCTAGCGATTCTGTTTGTATGTCTTTAATCTCACAAATCTGAGTAATGCTAACGCTATCTTGGTACCAAAGGTTTTCCGACAAATCAAAATCTAGCTTCGCTTCATTTTTAAAAGTTTTGTATTCAGTATGGTGTAATCTTAGGCACTCCTCTGGCATATTTGATTCTTGGGTTTTACAAGAGATCAATAAGATCAATGGGTATAGAATTAAGAGAAGAATGTTCATTTTATGAATATACTACTTTATCATTTGAGCAACGCTCCAAGTTCTGTAACCAGTTCTGTTTCGAAGGACAGGATCATTAGCATAGCTTAACACCACTTTAAGAGTTGTTGTAGCTTTGTCGCCGGCATATGTAAGAGACCCTTCTGCATGTGTTTGTTCTATCTTAAGACCCTTAGGGGCTGAATTACTAGCAGTAATATCGCCACTCAGCCCTAAATTGGTACAAAACAATTCAGACTCAACGGTAAATTCTATGGGTTTATAAATCCCAAATCCATCATCTTCGGTTAGCGGTTCGACTATAGCCTGCCAAAGTTTTGTATACTTCCCTGCTATAGGAACCCCAACTTTTCCGTCTGCCTCACTACTACAAAGGCTTTCAAAAGAGCCGTCGCCGCAAGGGCCACAAGTAGAGCCTACAAACTCTTCATATTGATCAATAATTTTTCCGGACCAATCTCTAATAGTAGTAACAAGATACCAATCAATACAACCTGAACCACTGAGCCTTGTAATGTTGGACGTTACTTTAGTTGTAGCGTTGCTTTGTATCAAATTTGAACTTGGCCCCTTTGAAATTCGCCCTTCTGAATAGAGGTATCCATTTTTGTACTCTAGCTCATATTGCCTTGTCCCCGCTGGTGTTAAAAACCGATATTTTCCATCTTGTATATCTGATGCGGTATGAAATATATTATGAAAAGTATTCTGGGGTAATTGCGACCGCTGTATCTTTTTAATGGGTGAATATATTGCTACATACATGTTTTTTATTGTACCATCTTTATTTACTAATGATACTAAGTTAAGAATTGATTCGCCACTGATATTTGCAAGCGATCGAAACTCGTTGTCAATGGGAATTACTAGTGTAGATCCTCTTTCGTTTTCTTCTTCATGCATATCAGAAAACACAAGATGTTTTTGTAAAGTCACAATATTATTGCTCAAATTCGTTGGAGTTGAATTCTGCTGTTTGGCTAGAAAATCATTTACTAATGCGATTTTTTTCTCATTTCCTTCAGAATAGGCTAAATCCTTCTTACAGGAACTTGCTGCCACCAAAGTGATTAAAAATAGAGATAGAAGCGTTTTTTGGAAAGAGCTTTTCATAATTTTTTTCTTTAGTTTGTTTAAAAAAGAACAGCTAAAAATAATATTTTTAATCATTGTTGTCCGACTAAAGTCGGGTTTAAATTAGCTGTAACCCTTTTCTGTAAAGAGTTACAGCCCAAAAATACGTTATTTCAATTTCGGTGGTAGTACCCCACCCTTTTTTAAGGAGAAAATGCTAGGGGTAGGCCATTCATTTTTCTCCAGGCTTTATAGGTGTCTTTTATAAATTCCAGTAACCCTACATAGCTCATCAAATGCAGGCGTATAACCGTAATCATATTGGCAAAAGACTTCTTGGTCGCCGCCTTTTTCCTTATAACTACCATCAGCAACTGAGCCATCAACACACAATAA
>JAPLEI010000082.1 GCA_026391195.1 Bacteroidota bacterium
GATGATATGCACCTGGTACCGGAAGGGAAAATCTGTTCTACTATTTTACAATTGTATAACCAGGATGCAATAGTAGTGGAACCTGCTGGAGCCATGACGATTGCTGTTTTGGATGATTATGCGGATAAGATTAAAGGCAAAAATGTGGTATGTATTGTAAGTGGAGGCAACAATGATATAGACAGGATGCAGGAAATAAAAGAGCGGTCGTTGCAATACGAAGGACTGAAACATTATTTTTTGATTCGGTTTGCCCAGCGTCCCGGTGCTTTAAAGGAGTTTGTAAGTAAAGTATTAGGGCCGAACGACGATATTATCCGGTTCGAGTATATGCAAAAGCATAATAAAGAAACCGGACCTGCTTTGGTGGGGATTGAATTAAAGACTAAGTCGGATTATGAAGTATTGATTCAAAACCTACATCAATATCAAATTAATTTCACGGAAATTAAACCCGAAGATAATTTGTTTGGGTATCTGATATAAGTTTTCATCTCATTTTAGTTGGGATGGATATCGCAGGTGCTAAGCCTACTTATTATCTTTTGGCAGTAACTGCTCACGAAGTGTATTGAAAATAGTAAAAGTATGCAAGTAATTAAGTTCGGAGGAAGTTCTGTTGCGAATGCGGAGAATATAAAAAAGGTAATGGAAATTACCCGGCAGAAAATGGAAAATGGCAGAACCCTTGTTGTAGTTTCTGCGCTGGGGGGAGTAACGGATTTTTTATTAAAGATCGGCAGCATGGCTGCAACGGGAGAAGATGGGTATAAAAATGTATTACAGGAAGTGGAAACCCGCCATTTGGATGTTGTAAGGGGTTTGCTGCCCATTCAACAGCAAAGCGCAACACTTAGCCTTGTAAAGCAGCACTTCAATCAATTAGAAGGACTGTGTGATGGGGTATTTTTGTTAAGAGAACTTTCTGCCCGAACCAAAGATAAAATGGTGAGTTATGGAGAACTTTTATCTTCCCTGATCATTTCTGCCAGCTTTCAGGCAAATCAAGTGGAACAACATTGGTTAGATTCGAGGGAGTTGATTAAAACTGATAGCCATTTTGGAATGGCTGCGGTAAATTTTTCACTTACCAACTTGGCCATTCAAGCCTATTTGAAAAGCCATCCTGCGAATCTTTATATCGCACCTGGTTTTATCGCTTCCGACGAACATCAGCAAACTACTACCCTTGGAAGAGGGGGTTCTGATTATACGGCTGCTATTTATGCTGCTGCAATTGATGCAACTGTATTGGAGATTTGGACAGATGTGAGTGGAATGATGACGGCTGACCCAAGATTGGTTCAAAATCCACGCCCCATTGCTCGTATATCTTATCAGGAAGCTATGGAGCTTTCACACTTTGGAGCTAAAATTATTTATCCACCCACGATTCAACCGGTAATGGCCAAAAACATTCCGGTATGGATCAAAAACACTTTTGCACCGGAAGATTTTGGAACCCTGATAGAAAAGGATGCTGCTGCATCTGATAGTTTTATCAGAGGAATTACCAGCATCAATAAAATTTCCCTGCTAAGTTTAGAGGGAAGCGGAATGGTAGGTATTCCCGGATTTTCAAAAAGATTATTCGAGGCACTTGCCAGTGAAAGTGTAAATGTTATTTTAATTACGCAAAGTTCTTCTGAACATTCTATTTGCGTAGGCGTAAATGAAGGCGATGCCCATCGGGCTAAAGTAGCTGTTGACCAGCAATTTGAAGTAGAGATAGTTAGTGGAAAAGTTGAACCCCTGCATATCGAAACGGGATTGTCTATATTGGCACTCGTAGGGGAACAGATGAAAAGTCACCCGGGTGTAAGTGGAAAAATGTTTGGCGTATTGGGCCGGAATGGCATCAATGTGCGGGCAATCGCTCAGGGTTCGTCTGAAAAAAATATATCCGCGGTATTGCTTGAAAAAGATGTGAAGAAAGCGATTAACGTATTGCATGAAGCGTTTTTTGAAACCACCTACAAGCAACTGAATGTTTTTATTGCCGGAACCGGAAATGTGGGTGGAAAATTAATCAGTCAAATCCATCAGCAAATTGCCTACCTGCAAGAACATTTGCGTTTGCAAATTCGGATTACCGGATTGGCGAACAGTAAAAAAATCTGCATCCAAGAAGAAGGTATACCCTTAGATAATTGGCGCGATCAGTTGGCCGCATCTCCTTCGGGTACTATTCATGATTTTGTACAAGCTATCAAAAACGCCAATCTGCGGAATAGTGTATTTGTAGATGTAACGGCTAATGATGTGGTAGCGGGTGTGTATAGTGCCTTGCTAGAAAAGAGTATATCAGTGGTGGCTTGTAATAAAATTGCCTGCTCCGCTTCCTATGCGCATTACAGGCAGCTTAAATTACTGGCACGAGAATACAACACCCATTTTTTATTCGAAACCAATGTGGGGGCAGGATTACCGGTTATAGGAACCCTCAACGATTTATTGCGTAGTGGGGATACCATCATTACTATTAAGGCGGTGTTATCGGGTACCTTGAATTATGTGTTTAATAATTATGATGCTACAATTCCATTTTCACAGGTTGTGCGACAGGCACAAAAAGAAGGCTATACCGAACCGGATCCGAGATTAGATTTAGGAGGTACGGATGTGATGCGTAAAATTATGATTTTGGCAAGAGAGGCAGGCCAAGCAATAGAAATGACCGACATTCATAACGATCCATTTTTGCCGGCTGCTTGCTTTGAGGGTTCTGTAGAGGACTTTTACAAGGAAATGGAAAAGCAGGAGCCCCATTTTCAGCAGTTGTATCATCAAGCCGCTGCTAATAATTGTAAATTAAAATTTGTAGCTACCTATCAGCAGGGAAAAGCAGCAGTTGGGTTACAGCATATTTCTGCTGATTCTGATTTTTATCATTTATATGGGAAAGATAATCTGGTATTATTTTATACAGAAAGATATCCTGAGCAACCCATGGTAATAAAGGGAGCGGGCGCTGGGGCAGATGTAACAGCTTCCGGCGTGTTTGCTGATATAATTCGCGTGGCCAGATAATAGGAGTTCAGCGTATGGAAAACATATTTAACAACAAACGAATTTTTGATGCTTCCCCGGCTGCTTCTGGGGGTTTTGTATGGGATATTCAACAGGATAAAGTAGTTACTGTTCAGTCACCGGCTACGGTTGCTAATATGGTGTGTGGATTTGATGTACTGGGTTTTGCGGTAGAAGCGCCCTATGATATAATGCGGATTCAGTTTTCTAACCATCCGGGTATTACCATTATTAATGAAGACGATTTTCAATTGCCGGTTGAGCCCGAGAAAAATGTTGCTGGTGCGGCTTTGATGGCGTTATTAGCGGAAGTTCCAATTCCCGGCTTAGGGATGGAAATACGAATCCGAAAACAAATTAAACCCGGTAGCGGTGTAGGATCCAGTGCGGCCAGTGCGGCAGGGGCAGTAGTGGCAGCTAATTATTTGCTCAATGAGCCTTTTAATAAATCAGATTTGGTAAGGTTTGCGATGAATGGCGAAAAGCTGGCTTCCGGGGTGAAACATGCCGATAATATTGCTCCTTGTATTTATGGAGGTGTAACCTTAATCCGATCTATTTTTCCACTCGATATTGTATCTATACCCGCTCCGGAATTATATGTAACCATTGTGCATCCTCAAATTGAAGTGCGAACATCCGATGCCCGAAGTATTTTAAAGCAAAATGTGTTGCTGAAAGATGCCATCAAACAATGGGGCAATATAGCAGGGCTGGTGGCCGGCTTATTACAATCAGATTATGCCTTAATTGGCCGATCACTAGAAGATGTGCTGATTGAACCCGTTAGAAGTATTCTCATTCCGGGATTTCATGAAGTAAAAGAAAAAGCGCGGGAAGTAGGTGCTTTGGGAGGAGGCATTTCAGGATCCGGACCTTCTATATTTATGCTCAGCACCCGCAGAGATATTGCCGAATCAGTAGAGCAAGAGATGAAAGCAATTTTTTCGCGCATCGAATTAGCCCATCATACTTATGTAACTACTATTAATCCCATTGGTATTCGTGTTATTGAATCGTAGCTACCAGCCTATTTTACCTATCCATGCAATATTACAGCTTACATAATCCCCAGTTGAAAGTTGATTTTCGCGAAGCAACTATATTGGGTCAGGCTCCTGATAAAGGATTATTTTTTCCGGAGTCGATTCCAACCTATTCAGTTGAAGAATGGGAGGAGCTGCTTCATTTGCCCGCTCAAGAGATGGCTTTCCGAATTATGCAGCCCTATGTGGGTGATACTATTCCGGCTGCCACATTACAAAAAATTATTGCCGAAACCCTTTCTTTCCCTTTTCCTTTGGTTCCGGTTACTTCCTCTCTGTATGCGCTTGAACTATTTCATGGCCCTACCCTTGCTTTTAAAGATGTAGGTGCCCGATTCATGAGTCGTTGTTTGGGATATTTCTTTCAATCGCATCCTAAAAAAGTAACTGTTCTGGTTGCAACATCGGGTGATACCGGCGGAGCTGTTGCCAGTGGTTTTTTAGGGGTAGCAGGTGTTGAAGTAGTTATCCTGTATCCAAAGGGGAAGGTAAGTCCGGTGCAGGAGTTACAGCTTACTACCTGTGGACAAAATATTTCAGCGCTTGCTGTTGAGGGAAGTTTTGATGATTGTCAGTTTATGGTAAAAGAAGCATTCATGGATGCTGACTTACAACAGCATCGTCAACTTACTTCTGCCAATTCTATTAACGTAGCCCGCTGGTTACCGCAGCAATTGTATTATATACTTGCCTGTCAGCAGTGGCCCAAACAACTTCCTTTGCCAGTAGTGTCTGTTCCCAGTGGCAACTTTGGAAATCTTTGTGCCGGATTGGTTGCCTGGAAAAGTGGTTTGCCGGTGCATCATTTTATTGCCGCTTGCAATGCCAACGACTCGGTGGCAGCCTTTTTGCAGGGTGCCGCTTTTTCACCACAAAAAGCCATTGCTACCATCTCAAATGCTATGGATGTGGGCAATCCAAGTAATTTCATTCGCATACTTGAATTGTTTCAGCAGGATAATGAATTGATACGTGGTTTAGTTTCGGGATATACTATTTCAGATGCTGATACAAAAGCTACCATGGAAAGGGTATATCGCGATTATCATTATGTACTTGATCCCCATGGTGCTGTTGCGATGCTTGCCTTGGAAAGATTTCTGGCTGATAATCCCTCCGAAGCGGGACTCTTTATGGCAACAGCTCATCCGGTAAAGTTTCCGGAAACGGTTGAACGCGCTATTGGAAAGCAGCTTGAAATGCCCGCAGCTGCAAAAGATTTAATAGGGAAAACCAGTTATTCAGTTCCTATGGCGGCTGATTTTTTGTTATTCAAGTCCTGGTTATTGAATCGCTAAATTAATATGCTTTTCCAGCCGGTCTGATTCCTTTGCCTTTTCTCTTTTGTAAATCATCTCCTAACTCTTCTCGTGCTTTCTCTGCTAATTGCATTAATTGCTGAACAACTTCTGGATGGTCTGTCTGTATATCATATCTTTCTCCGGGATCTCTCCGTAAATCATATAATGCCATAGTTACCGGCACATTTTCCGGTGCCTTACCGGGAAACCCATCCTTGCCGGGTAGCTGATTCAGATAGCTACGCCCCTCATGGGGGAACACCAATTTATATTGTTCATTTCGAACCGCTTCTAAACTATTTTGCCGGTAATAATAGTAAAAGGTTGTTCTGATAGCGCCTGAAGAGGGATTGAGTAAAAGAGGAAGGATATTTAATCCATCGATTGTATGTGTCGGAAGGGAGGCATTGGCAATTTTTGTTATGGTTGGCAAGAGGTCGATTGTAGCAGCCAATTCCGTACAAATAGTTCCTGCCGGAATTTTTCCGGGCCATCGCATGATGCAGGGTACTTTTTGTCCACCCTCAAAACTGGTACCTTTTCCTTCCCGCAACCCGCCAGAACTTCCTGCATGATTACCATAATTCATCCAGGGGCCATTGTCGCTCGTAAAAATGAGCAGCGTATTTTTGTCAAGATGAGTAGCTTTCAAGGTTTTCATGATTTCACCAACAGACCAATCAATTTCCATCAGTACATCTCCATATAATCCCTGTTTGCTTTTTCCTTTAAATTTTGCAGAAACCGCCAACGGAACATGCGGCATTGAATGTGGTAAGTATACAAAAAAGGGTTGTTGCTTATTTGCCTGAATAAATCGAATGGCTTCTTCTGTGTACCGCGTGGTAAGGAATGCCTGATTTTCCAGCGTTTGAATGGTTTCAATTACCTGATTATTTTTATAAAGTGGGAGTAAGGGATATTTACCTCTGTTCACAGTTGTATCCTGATAGGGGATGCCATCATAATTTACTGGCCACATATCATTTGAGTAGGGTAATCCGAAATAAGAATTAAATCCATGTTGCAGGGGGAGAAACTTTGCTTGATCGCCTAAATGCCATTTTCCAAAAATACCGGTTGCATATCCTTTGGATTTTAATATTTCTGCAAGGGTAGTTTCGTTTTCATGTATCCCCGTTTTACTACCCGGCCCCAATGCACCGGAAATGCCTATTCGATTGGGATAGCAGCCGGTTAATAAGCCTGCTCGAGACGCAGAGCATACTGCCTGGGCAGCATAGAACTCGGTAAAGCGAACTCCTTCTTTTGCTAATTGATTCAAATGGGGTGTTTCCGTTTGGGTTCCCCCATATAAGGGAATGTCACCATACCCTAAATCGTCACAAAAAATGATGATAATATTGGTTGTGCTTGCTGTAGATTGTTGGCTCAACAGTAACCAGGGATTTAGCAACAATAACAAAATCATACTCCCTGTAATCCGATATTTTATATTGAATAAAATTGCTTGCATAGAATTTATTATTGCTGCCTTAGCAAATGAGGGTAAGTATTTCGGATATATGAAGCATATGTTTAAAATTCGGATGAGCAATTTCTTTTTCTATTGCTTCGTGAGCCCAAGTGATGTGATACGGGATATGTATCGCATGGCCTCCTAATTCCAATACCGGAATAACATCTGATTTTAGTGAATTGCCTATCATCATAAATTCATCCGGCAAAATATCGAGATGCCGAATCAACTTTGCATAATCATTTGGTTGTTTATCCGACATAATCTCTGTATGATGAAAAAACGAAAGCAGGCCCGATTTAATCAGTTTTCTTTCCTGGTCTAGTAAATCTCCTTTTGTAGCAACTACCAATCGGTACTTTCCCTGTAAATCTGCAAGCACCCGTTCAACTCCATCAATTATTTCAACAGGTCTGTCGAGCATTTCTTTTCCTATTCGCAGTATCTCCTGAATAAGCGCAGGGGGGAGTTGCTGATTCGAAATTCGCAAGGCAGTTTCAATCATCGATAGCATAAATCCTTTTACTCCATAACCGTAGAGGGAAAGATTAGTAATTTCTGTGCTAAACAGCTCTTTTTGAATACTGTGCGCTGGCAGGTAGTCTAGCAATAAATTTGCAAAATCTTCCTCTGCCTTTCTAAAATAAGGCTCATTCACCCAAAGGGTATCATCCGCATCAAATGCAATCACTTTCAGTTTTGGGCTAAGTGCCACTAAAACATTTTTCTGAGATCTACAATAAACTGGTTCGTGCCCTGCATATTTATAAAGCCTTGTCTGGGTCTGTCTAAATCAATAATTACTTGAATACATGCACAAACCATTAAGGCAAATACGATACTGATAATATATGGATTTCGGTTGGTCGATTTTTGAAATCCAAGGATAAAACTGCTGATAAAACAAAGCAGAAATAAAAGCCAAAGGATAGAATCCGGCACGGTTGCATTTTTTTCGGCATTGCGATTGGTTACAATATCTATCATTGCATTTAATGCAGGTATCATTTGATTGGAGGCAACCAGGTTATCTTTTACCTTAGATGCTTTAGCAACTTCCGACCAAATCAGGTTATCCCATTTTTCGGTTTCCGCAATAGCTTTTTTTTCCTTTGCTTCATCACTGCCAGACTGAAAATAATCAATTCGGGCTTCTACATAGGGTTTCAGGTAATTTTTTAAAACAATTCGGGTAGAGTCGGGATAGAGGTCGCACCGTAAAATAACGGTTCCTATATTGTTGGCTTCTGATAACATTACAGCCCTTCTGCTTTCGTACCGAGATGCCGACATGCCGAAGGTAAATGCCAAGAGCAAGGCCAATAAGCCTAAAAGAGAGCCTTCAATCGGGTTAATGGTGTCGTCTACATATTTGCTAAAAATCGGACGTTTCGCCAGTTGATTGGCAATAAAATAAATCAAAATCATCCCTATAAATAAACCGAGAGAAATGGAAAGGGGACTTAAGCCAGATAGAAAAGTATGCTGCATATAACAAGTATTAGAAGTTAATGGTGATATATTCATCCACGGATTGTCCGCCCCAATTTTGCACTTTATTCATGATCCATTTCTTTTGTTTACTATTGGCAGTAAATCTGATTTTGCCTTCTCTTTTGCAAATTTTGCCCCCGTTAATGATTGCTTCCTGACTAACAATGGTACCACTAAATTCCACGATGCTGGCACTGATTATTTGCAGGGTGCCATTGATTGTCATATAACCCTTGTTATCTCTGCCGGTTTGTTTGCCGGAGATTGAATATTTACCGTTTCCTGCAGCCGTAATGGTTGCTTTTCCGGGCTTATCCCAGCTCATCCATTCGGCCCAATATATTTCAATATCGTGTGAGCCTGTTCGAATGGTGGGGGAGGGTGCGGGGATATTTCTTTTATAGAATCCATCTACATATACGTTTTTCCCAAATCCACAGGCAAATGCTGAGGAAGCAGATGTTTGTTTTACCTGAACACCCTGTTCGGTAAACTCAAAACTTACCCGGCAAGAACTGTCTTCGTTTGTGCGATAATAGGTGTTGGTTCCATATACCATCAGCGAATCTTTGATAATGCCTAAATGGTTCGCCGGTGCGCCGGTTGAATACCTAAGGTGAAACAGGCATTTGTTATTGGAGGCGGCTGAAACAACCAGTTTGCCATAAGGACCTCCTGATTTGGTGGCTTGTGCCTCGGTTTTGTCGTTTAAGGTGTATGTACCAGGTACAATTGGAGAAACAAATGAAGGGGTTTGTGCGAAAACTCCTAAAGGAGCAATTAAAAGAAAGAATTTAACCGCGTTCATTTTTTTCTTAAAAATAACTAACGTTTCCCAATTGAGAAAACCAATTTTTTACTAAGACCTATTTCAGCTAATTGGCAATAATTGATCTTGAAAAATCTGATTATTAAATGATTGCAGGTAACCTTTAGAAAAAATCATTCATTTGTATATGTTTATCATAATTCATAGCTAGGACAAACATTTTTTTATTCTAAAAATCGTATTGCTTCCTTCTGGGTCGGGAGAGCATGGCAGTTGCTTCTGAATCGTTATTGCTGAAACGCTCTTTTGCAGGATCCCAGTAGATTTTTCTTTTCAGCTTCATGGCTATTTGGTGTAACAAACAGGCGCTGCAAGAACGGTGTCCGATTTCAACAGGTGCAACGGGTTGTTTACCCGATTGAATGCAGTTTAGCCAGTTTAGGTGTTGTTCGGGACTATCGTAGAGATGAATTTCATTAGCACCAATAACCGATTGCAGTATAGTAGGGTTACTGGCATCGATGGGTTTTACTCCGTTATTATCTGCTACCGGATCGGTATCGGTTACGCGATAATTACCACGGGTTACCCATATCCATCCTTCTGTTCCAATAAATTTTACGCCATTTGGTAATTCATTCGATACAACCATGGTTACCCCATTTGCATACAGGGCTTCGGTTCTAAAAATTCCGTGAACGTTCCATAAGCCAGTATAGTTGGGGTCATCTGTAGGGAAATTCGCCTTACCCCAGATTTCTATTGGGCCACTGTATTCCATATCCATGCCCCAGTGGGCAATATCTATATGGTGAGCACCCCAACCGGTGATCATACCGGCACCAAACTGCTCGCAGCGCAGCCAGCCTGGTCGGCTATTGATTCCTTTACTGCCTGCTTCTTGCGAATGTACCCGGTCTTCGGTATAAAATGCTTCCGGGGTAGCTCCCAGCCACGCATCGTAGTTTAAAGATGCTGGAACGGGCATTACTATTTTATTGCCACCACCGGGATCGCCGGGTAAGCCCACTTCAACCGTTTTTAATTGACCAATTCTGCCGTTTCTTACTAATTCAGCAGCTTTTTTAAACTGCGGCCAAGGATCGGCAGATCTTTGCTGACTTCCTAGTTGTAATATTTTTCCGCTCTTTTTAACGGCATTGCTCAGCATGCGTCCTTCTTCAATGGTAAGTGAGGCAGGTTTTTGTAGGTATACGTGCTTACCCGCATTTACTGCATGCGTACTTACAATGGCATGATGATGATCGGGTAAACTTACCAATACCGCATCGATATCTTTATTTTGCAATAGCTCTTTGTAGTCGTAATACACTTTCATATCCCAATCGCCGGTTAAACCGCCATTCTCTTTGGCTGCTTTACTGTAGCTGCTTTTTACTGCAGCAGGGGCAGCGTCGGCACGGTTTCTATCTAAATCGCATACAGCAATAATGCGGGCACTATTAAAACGGGCAGTAGAAGCAATATCATGCGTAACGGCAATCCGTCCGCAACCAATTGCCCCAACATTAATTCGGTTACTGGGGGCATTTTTACCAAATACAGAGGAAGGAACAATGGTAGGAAATTGACTCATTACTAAGGTTCCGGCAGCGAATTTTCCGGATGATTGCAGAAATTTTCTTCTGCTAACAGCATTCGTATTTTTTTTCATGGGGCAAGCGTTATTCAGATAAAGAAAGAATCTCTAAGATAAAGAAATACTTGGTTTTACCAATCAACCCGCACTAATTAATCCTATTTATTATAGAAGGGCCCTTTGTTGGAAGATTTGGTCGAAATTGTAGAATTCAAACCAATAAAATATACACTAATCTGACTTTAAGGGCTATTTTGATAATTAAAAAAGTGAAACAAAGTTACTCTGGCTTCAAGCGGATAATTTTATCTTCCCGAAGAACCACCACTACGCTATTTTTTTGTTTCTTGAATTCTAGCATTTTCCTGTAAGAATTTTCAAGCCCCATCAAAATCTTGTTTCTTCTATCAAGCTTATTTTGCGTTTTCATATTGCTCCTTGAGTTTTGAAAATAAATGCTGATCCATAGTAGTGAGCGGTTCATTTTGAGACTTTTCGGCTATCAATACTGGAAGTCCTTCCGAGTTATCGAAAATCATAACCTCATCCGACAAAGGTATAAATATTTCAAATAAATTAACTATTCCACGAATATATCTGCGTTCTATTATCGATTCCTCAACATTATGTCCGCCTTCTAAAACCCGAGTCTTAACGCGCTCTTTTGCTAATTCCATATTTCGGAGCCAGAAAAATAACAGGGTAACATTATATCCATGCGTCTTGGCTGACTTTATGCGTTCTTTATGGCTAATTGATGAAAGCGTTGTTTCGAAAGCAAAATTATTTCCTTCACGCATCAATTCATCTATTCTATGCAACATAATTCTACCCGCCTCAATAGCAACTTTTTCTGGCTGAAAAGGGGATAGGCCTCTAGCAATTTCGTCAGCATTCACAAACTCCCGGCAATCTAAAATTTCGGGAAGAATAGTAAATGAGGCAGTTGTTTTTCCAGCACCATTGCAACCGGCTATTACATATAGGGATTTAGCATCCATTATTACAATATACAAAGAAAATTCGGCAAATTGCCTTTTTCAGTATAGGGTTAAGAAAGCGACTTCTTTTTTATGAGTTTACTCAATTACTTTTTTTCATGGGGTAGTTTGAGTTATAAAAAAACTGCTGAAATGAAATCAGCGGTACGATGTTATTTTTATAATAATATAGGGCCTTTGATGGGACCAGTTCTGATGAAATCATAGTCGGGTTGAGTGACAATATAAAAAATAATGGCCGCTGGAATATTGTTTCCAGCGACCATTATTTTTTCTGAAATATTAGTAACCAGAAATGGATTATCTTAAATTAGGCAATGAAATGCGAATATTCTACATTTGAAAATGAATCGTTTCAAACTCGAAAGATCTGTTAGTAAAGCCCAAACCTTACAGGAAGCTGCAGACCATACTGCTGAGTACAAAAAGCTATCCTGGCTGGAGCGTTTAGAGATTGCTGCCTACTTGAACAGTGTTGCCTATAATTTTGACGTGAACAACCCCCCTAGGATGGATAGGACTAAATTTATTGCTAAATCGAGTACTTTTCGTGGGTAATATTTTCAATACCGACTTTCGTGATTTTCCGGCATGATAAAAAAAAGTGAGTGTGAGTTTGCGTGTGGGGATATTTTCGTCCTCCATACTCAAACCCCACTCACTCTAGCCGATTTGAGGGACCTTCTAAAACAATAATAGCCGCCGGAATAGTACTCCCAACGACCAGTATTATTTTCTAAAATAACTTAGCACAATCTGTAAGTGCTGCTAACAGCGATAATTTTATCGATATACCTGTTTACTTATCCAAAAGGCTGATCAATAGAGGTACTTTGTGCACTGAAAAAGCGGGGGCCATTTTCGGTGATATAAAGACAATCTTCTAGCCGTATCCCAAACTCTCCGGGAATAGAAATAGTAGGCTCATCACTAAAACACATGCCTACCCCAATGGGTGTTGTGTTGCCTTTTACAAAGTTGGTCCACTCGTGCCCCTCCATGCCTATGCCATGTCCGGTTCTATGGGGTAGTCCGGGTAACTTATAATTTTTACCATAGCCAGCATTTTCAATCACTGCGCGGGCTGCGGCATCTACTATTTCGCAGGGTGCTCCTAAACGAATGGCTGCAAAAGCGGCATCCTGGGCTTTTTTCTCCTGATTCCACACTGCTATTTGTTTGTCGGTTGGCTTGCCTACTACAATAGTTCGCGTAATGTCGGAAGCATAGCCCTGGCAAGAAGTTCCCCCATCTACCATCACTACATCCCCCTCCATTATTTTTTGAGGAACAATACTTCCATGTGGAAGGGCTGAGTATTTACCCACCTGAACAGAAGCTCCACCGGTGTATCCCAGCTTTTCAAAAGCAGCCGAAATATTTCTGCTCAGTTGTGCCTGCGTCATGCCGGGTTGAATAGAGGCAAAAGCAGCTTTATATGCTTCAATGGTAACATCATTGGCTTTTTGCATCAGGGCAATTTCAGCCGCCGATTTATACATTCTGCAACCAGCTGTTATTGGGGTAGCATCTACTATTTCTATGCCGCTGGCTAGTTTCTTCACACCATCTGCAATAAAAAATCGTACCCTTTCTTCCATTCCGATTCTTCTAAAGCGAATTCCACGGTCTTTTATGATACCTAGTATTAAGGCATAAGGACTTTCATGTTCTTCCCAACAGCGAACCTCTTCTCCAAATACCGGGTTAATCAATTCCCGGGCTCTGTCTTCCTCAAATTGCGGACAAACATAGGCGATGGAGCCTTTGGCAGGAATTACCACTCCAAAAGTTCGTTCGCTTTGTCCCCACCTAAGCCCTGTAAAATAGTTACAGGAAGTAGTGCCTTCTAAAAAAATACCATCTATTTTATTTTTTTGCATGAGGTCTTGTGCCTTGGCAATCCGTTGTTTTCTTTCTTCAACGGAAATGGGCACTACGCCATCTAAAGCGGGTTGCAGTGCTTGAATTTCCCGGGGAAGAGGGGTTTCCTGCTTTTCGTTGGAAAGGGTATTTCCGAATCCGGTTTGGGTTATACCCAGGGCACCTGCTAGGATACTGGTTTTCTGTAAAAAAGATCGTCTGTTCTGTTTCATAAGTAAGCGTTGTATTGTTTAAAGATATTAATAAATCGAAAAGCAGGTATAAAGAGTTTTCTATAAATAGACTTTTAGGAAGGGCCTATTAGTTCCCTCTGTTCTAAGTAATCTGCAATCCTATGAAACTACTGAATAAGAGCTGCTCAAAATATTTAAGTATATTGTATGTAGAAATAGCAGGTTTCAACTGTACCCCCTATTTATACTGTTTCGAATCATAAATCATTCCTCTATGCGGGTAAGCCTTCAGGATCCACGGCTGATTTCGTTTAATACACTTCGAAGGTCAATAGGATGGCTTAGCATTTTATTACCACCCGCCATGCTTATCGGAAATTACTGGTTGGGTGATTGTTCGGATATTCAGCAGTCTTTAAGTGATTATTATTATACCATCACGGGTAATCTGCTGGTTGGGATGTTATGTGCTATGGCACTTTTTTTTATCTCCTATAAAGGGTATCCCGGTGATCGGCTGGATGGATGGCTTTCAACGATTGCAGGATTGCTGGCACTGGGCGCTGCTTTTATACCTACCAATGAGCCATTGTTGAATGGGTGTGCTGTTATTCATTTACCCTGGAATGATGCCCGAAGTTTAACGCATAACCTCTTGGCCTCTGTGCTCTTTATTGATTTAGCCCTCATTTCATTATTTCTTTTTACCAAGGGGCAGGGAATACCAACCCCCCAAAAAAGAAAACGCAACCAGGTTTATAAAGCCTGTGGATATATCATTCTTGTGGTAATCATTTTGGTGCCTATCTATAATCGATTGGTAAAAAGCTATCCCGAACTGGCCGTGTATAAATTAGTATTTGCATTAGAATGGATAGCTATGACGGCTTTTGGATTTTCTTGGCTGGTGAAAGGGGGACTTATTTTACACGATCAGCCGAAGAAATAAACCGTTTCTTTTCTTTGCAAATTTCAATTGATTTGCTGCTATTAGTTATAATATGAGTGTGATTTTGGTGCTGGCGGGGCTAAAAATTGAAAACTTCTACTTGCTGGCGGGAAAAATTTACCGACTAAATATTATATTTACCTCAAGCCACCCATCTTCATTTTTTAAACAATGTATATGCGCAAATATTTTTTATCCTTTCTCATAGTATGTTTTCCGGTTCTTTTATTCTCCCAAGTTAAACAAGACGCTGCATGGGTAGAGTCCTTGAAAAAAAATGCAGTAATGCAGGTGCAGAGCAAGGCCAAAAATATTCAGGAAATGGTAGACATGGTTTTTAGCTATGGTGAGTTAGGTTTTCAGGAATTTGAAACCTCCCGCTACCTTACAGAAGTGTTAGCCAAAAATGGGTTTACCATTCAAAAAGATATTTCAGGTATTCCAACAGCCTGGATGGCAAAATGGGGATCGGGTAGCCCGGTTATTGCTTTGGGAAGTGATATTGATTGCATTCCAAAGGCTTCCCAAAAGCCAGGGGTAGCGTATCGTTCGCCTATAGTAGAGGGTGCGCCCGGACATGGGGAGGGACATAATTCTGGTCAGGCCGTAATCATTTATGCAGCGATTGCAGTAAAAAAAATAATGGAGGAAAATAAAATACCCGGAACCCTGGTAATATGGCCGGGTGTTGCCGAAGAATTGGTGGCCAGTAAAGCTTGGTATATCCGGGATGGATATTTTAAAAATATTGATGCCTGTATTTTCACCCATGTAAGCAGTGATTTTTCTGCCGATTATGGCGATAATGGTGGGAATGGACTGGTTAGTATCAACTTCGATTTTGAAGGGGATGCAGCCCATGCAGCGGGTGCTCCGTGGCGGGGAAAGAGTGCATTAGATGCCGTTGAATTGATGAATGTAGGATGGAACTATAAGCGGGAGCATTTGAAGCCAACCCAGCGTTCCCATTATGTTATCCGAGATGGGGGCGACCAGCCCAATGTGGTACCCTCACAAGCAAGTGTTTGGTATTACTTCCGCGAAAGAACCTACGACGATATTTACAAAAATATGCAGGCCGGAATTAAAATCGCACAGGGAGCCGCGATGATGACGGATACGAAAATGTCGTATAAAATTGTAGGTACCGCCTGGCCCGGGCATTTTAATAAGCCCATTGCAGAAGCCATGTATAAAAATATTCAGCGGGTAGGTATGCCGGAATGGTCGGAGCAGGATGAACAACTGGCCATGGCGGTTCAAAAATTATTGGATGCACCGGAAAAAGATAATCAGGGCCGACCAATAAAAGGGATGCGGAAAGTAATTGATACAATTAAAGGATCTGTTCCATTTTCGTGGGGTGGGGGCTCTGATGATATTGCAGATATTTCATGGAATATCCCTACCATCGTTTTGCGGTACCCAGCTAATATTCAGGGTACCAAGGGGCATCATTGGGGAGATGCCATTGCTATGGCTACTCCTATTGCCCATAAGGGTTGCGTAGCGGGTGCAAAAGCTACTGCCTTAACGTTGGTAGATTTATTTACCAACCCAGCCCTGCTAACTCAGGCCAAAGATTATTTTACCAATGTGCAAACGAAAGATCAAAAATATATACCCTTTATTTCTGCAAAAGATCCGCCCCCTGTTTACCTGAACAGGGAAATTATGGATAAGCACCGAGATAAGATGAAGGCGTTTTATTATGATCCCACTAAATATGGCACTTATCTGGAGCAGCTGGGAATAAAATATCCAACTTTATCGCCCCAATAGTATTCAGTGATTTGCTAAAATAATAATGGGTAAATCGGAGAAGAAAGAATTTTTATTGAATTCTTTAAGTGGGTAGGCTGTTATTTTTGCTTAATTACAACAGCACTCACTACCGGTCTTTCTACTCCATTGTCGCCGGGCCTAACTAATAATTGATTGCCCACCACCATACTGGTAGATCCACCACCATCTAGATTAATCGCATTGGTGCAGGAAAGATCTTTTAACATAGCCGCCAATTCTGCCAAGTTCATACCGGCATAACCTGCCGAAGTATTATCACCCTCTACTGCCAGCACAATTACTAAGCCACTGCTATTCGCACCAATGGCAGATCTTGGCCGGGAAGTAGTATTATTAATATTGATTAATTCCGCTACATCGGATATTTGAATGGTACCATTTCTAATCAACATAGGAGAACCTCCAATTGCAGCCGTGGTTACCCATCTGCTGCCTCCTGCAGGGAATAACGCAGTAGGTTCCGCTTGGGGCGCACTCCCTTCTGCATTGGGTGAGGGGGCTGGGTAGCTGTACACATCATTTAATCCAGCTCCCACATGGTAAATCCAGGCACTAACTGGTTCTCCGGATGCGTTCATCCCAAAAGCCGCACGCGTTGGATAATAGGCTGTATTTACCCCATTCAATGCACGACTAACTGATTTAATATTTGCACTTAATACGGTATTGTTATACTGCACCAGACTATAAGATTGGTTGCTACCAAAAAATCCTCCATTTATGCAGGCATACACCACCCCGGGTTCCTCTTTAAAAAAGTCACTCGGTTTTTTAGCAGCTGCAGCCAACAGCGGTTTGAACTCGAGGTTTGTTTTTTTACTATCATAGGCCAAACAAAAAGCCTTGGTTTTTTTACCCTGATACAGTGTGTCGAAATAATATAATTGGATGCCGCTGGGAAATGAGGCAGTGAGTAAGGTTGATAATTTCCAACCAGCGGGAAGGGTTAATAAAGTGGTAGGTGGGGGGGTAGGTGTTGGGTTAACCGGAGGTACCGGCGTAACTGTTGTATTGTTGCTTTTCGTACAACCCGATAATATCCATAATGAGATGAGTAAAGAGTAGGCGAACCGTTTCATGGATTACTTTTTTAATATTGTAGAGAATAGGAAAACTCAAAGCGAAATTTATTTTATTGATATAAAGGATCGGTAGCTTCCCGAATGGTTTCATAATAAAAGTACACTTCGCCCAAATAACCATATTTCCGGTTAATCGTTATCATACTGTTCAGCATGATTTTATCTGCTCGGTATCCATCGCCCAGTGAAGTAAGCATACCGGGAAATATCCTGTTTTTAAACTCAGCAGGTACCTGCGTGTCGATGGCTTTGAGCGTTTGTTCATAAGCATCAATTTTATAGCGGTACACCTGCGGTATAATAAAGTCGGCATATCCTTCTTTCAGCCAGGTAGGCCAATCTTGCAAATATTGTTCTTTGCTCCAGGGATAAATACTCGGTGCCCAGGATACTAAACAGTTCGGTTTTATTGCTTTTACTGCTTTGTAAAGCGATTGGCCAAATTGACTGATTCGATTGGTTTTCCAGTTTAGCCATTCCATTTCTCGGGGATTTTCGGGAGGCAGTTTCCCCTGATGTTCTTTGGCAAATGCCGCTTGGGTAAATGCGTCGTAGCCACCTTCTGCCGGCATGGCGGGTAACCTGTCATCTCCCTGTATACCATCCACAGCATAGTTATGTACCACTTCCAATACCAGTTGATTCATAAAAAGCTGTACTTCGGGGTGTAAGGCATTCCACCAGAAAAATCCATTTTTTTTAAGCAGATTTCCCTTTGCATCCTTGCCCACCCATTGTGGATACTTTGCCAACCAGGCACGCTGACTACTGTCTTTATACGCAAAGGAAAATCCAAATTCAAACCAGGCATGTACCCGAAGCCCAATTGCATGACCTTCCTCAATAAACACCTGTAAGGGATCAAATCCATTGTAGAGCGAGTCTTGTTGGATACCGATATAGGAGGCAACTACTTTACTGGGATACATGGTAACACCTCGGTTCCAGACTACCACAAAAATATCGGTGAGTCCATTTTTTTTACATTGGATTACGGTTTCGCGAATTTTCTCTGGCGAGCGCATGGCTTCACTGGCCACATTGGTAATCCAAGTGCCCCTGATAATTTTTTGCTGTGGCTGTGCAATTGCGGAATACGAAATAATGCCTGCACACAGTAACAGATATAATCGGAAGGGTAGGCTCATAATTTTATATATTCCTTATAGCGATTGTATAAATGATGCGCTTGCGGATAAGCAGATTGGGGACTCATAAAATGGGAGAATTCAAAAGTAATCGCCTTATCATAGCCAGCTCTTGCGGCAGCATCTAATTTAAGCTTGAGCTTCTCGAACTTGATGGGTAAAAACTTGATGGGCATGTCTCTGTCAAAAGATTCGGCATTCGTCCAGCACTTCAGTTGATATCGATCTGCCAGTTGTTTGTTCACCCGAAAAAAATCTTCCATTTCATGAAAATCAATATGTCCATCCTGAAAAGCAACCGCATCAATTGCGTGTTGAATTCCATCAAAAATTTCATTCCATTCTTTTTCATGTTCCTGCAGCGAGATGGCGTCTTCTTTGGTTAGTTGGCCCGATGCTGCCATCACCGCTTTCTTGCCATCTATCCAGGGAGAAATAAAAACGGGTAATCCGCCACTAATTTGTTTACAGGTTTTTCCCAGGCTGTCAAAAATTTCTATGGCACCTTTTGTTTTTCGGCTGATTTCAGTGCTGATATACCAACCCTTAAACGCTTTTCGGTTTCCGTACATTTTCCAAATCTCATCAATCACAAACCGATTCACATCTACCTCGTGTTGCATATTTCCTGTATCCCAATAAAAACCACTGTCGTACAATCCAAAATAAAATTGCATCTCATACTTTTCGGCCAGGGTTAAATACAGATCAATTAAATCGATAGGAGGGCGATAGCATCCCTGCTGATTGATTAGATAGGGAGATGGATAAGTGAGGAAACGCCGGTAGCCACATCGGATAACAATTACAGTATCTATGCCTATGGCTTTCATGTGTTGAAAGTCTTTTTCCCATTCCTCCGGTCCCCAATTTTGATGGGGTATGTCGTGACTGATTTCGTCGATAAATGTGCCGGTAATTTGCATACGGGGGTATTGATATTAAGTTTCCGGGTTGTTGGATTTGTCGGATAAAGGTACCAACCAGCTTACTAAAAATGCTGGTATAGTAGAAACTAATACCCAGATAAAGAAATGCGCATACCCCAGATAATCGCTGATGGCACCACTCATCATAGAGGCTATGGTATAACCAAAGTACGTAATGGCACTACCAAAAGCATAATGCGCCATCTGATAGGGCCCGGGTGCAATCCGCTGCATAATGAATAAAATAATACCAATAAAGCCGAAGCCATAGCCGAAGTGTTCTACCGCTATAGCGGTTCCGATTACCCATACGGAACTGGCCTGTGTGATGGCAAGATATGCATAGGCGGCAAAGGGCAAATTAAAAAAGGCACAAAGCAGTAGTAAAGTTGTTCGGGTTAGCCCCTTATTAGAAACAAAGTATCCGGCTGCCAGTGAACCCAGAACAAATGCCGCTGTTCCATAGATGCCGGTAAGCAGGCCTACCGTAGCCTCTGATAAACCTAAGCCACCAGCAGCGCGCGTTGCTTTTAAAAATAAAGGCATAATTTTTATCCCCTGCCCCTCTGCGAATCGGTACAATACAATAAATAGAATGCCGGCCCATATATGTTTTTTTCTAAAAAAGCTCACCATCACATCTTTTAGCGTAATCCATACTTCGCGGGTGCTGGTTACTGATCTGGCCGTTGTTGAATCTGGCAATACACCCCGGTTGTACATACCCAATGCCAACATAATAATGGCATAAATGGCTAATACTACGGCCCAGGCATCCCGGTCTCCAATAACAGGAATCAGTATGCCCGCTAAAAACACCATCCCCCCGTTAGAGAAAAGCTTTGCAACATTATAAAAAGTACCCTGCCATCCTACATAGCGCGCCTGATCACTGGCTGATAACTCACTAAGATAAATACCATCCGCCGCCATATCCTGCGTAGCACCAAAAAAGGCAATCAAAAAGAACAACGTTACCGAAAGGGGAAAAAAGGTTGCCGTATACAAGGAAAGTACCGAAAGCGCAAACAAAACGCCACAGGCAATTTGGGAAACCTGGATATAGAACTTTTTGGTTTTGTACAACTCCATAAAAGGACCCCATAATGGCTTAAAACTCCAGGGTAAAACAATGATGCCAGTCCAAAATGCAATCTGACCATCAGAATACCCCAAGCTCTTATACAGAAGTGAGGCTACCGTACCGCCCAGCACCAAATTGGGTAACCCCATCGCAAACCAGGTAGTAGGAATCCAGTAAAATGGATGGCGAGATGATTTTTTTTCAGCATTAGTCATACAGCAGTCCGAAAATTATTAATTAAAAAATTTAAAAACTATAGGTGAATTTATAATTTTTTTAATTTAGTAGCTCCTAATCACCCCAAATTCATGCAAAATAACCTGATTTTTTCCCGATACAACCCCTTCCGGATTGTAATTCTTGCCATTTTGCTATCTTTTTGCATCGGTTGTGCTAAGTCAGGCACAAACGGTGGAGGAACTACACCTCCTACACCCACTCCCAACCCTCCTTCACCTGTTTGGGATGCCAATGCAATGCGGGGGGTATGGGTAACAACCACAGCTAGTACCGCATTGGATTCAAGGGAAAATATTAAGACTATGGTTAGCAGTTGTAAAACTGCCGGCATCAATCATTTATTTATTGTAGTATATAACAATGCCCGAACCATTTACCCGAGTACAGTTATGCAAAATCTGATTGGGAAACAACAGTTAGAGAAGTTTGTGGGCCGAGACCCTTTGCAGGAATGCGTGGAAGAAGCCAAGGCACAAGGTTTAAAAGTACATGCCTGGTTTGAGTATGGATTCTCCTCTTCTTATTCGGCCAATGGCGGACCCATTGTGGCAGCCAAACCCAATTGGGCGGGAAAAGACCAGGCTGGAAATCTATTGGTTAAAAATGGATTCGACTGGCTGAATGGCATTCATCCGGAAGTTCAGCAGTTTATGATTGATATGTTTAAAGAAGTTGTTACCAAATATGATGTGGATGGCGTGCAGGGCGACGATCGATTGCCCGCCATGCCCAGTACTGGCGGATATGATGCCTATACGGTTGGATTGTATCAGTCCGAAAATGCCGGTGCCTCCCCGCCCCCGAATCCGGCAGAAGTGAATTGGGTAAATTGGCGGGTAAAAAAGTTAAACCAATTTGTAAAGCGTTTGCGAACAGAAATACGGCAGATTAAATCTTCCATTCAATTGTCTATGTCTCCAAGCCCTTTCCCATGGGGAAGAGATGAATATTTACAAGACTGGCCAACCTGGGTAGACAGTGGATGGGTTGATGCAGTAATACCTCAGTGTTACCGATATGATATCGGTGCATACAATACAGTTTTGTTGCAACAGAAATCCTATCATCGCAGTACCACCATTCCATTATATTCGGGGGTATTATTGCGTTCAGGAACCTATACGGCAACAGATGCTTTTTTAACCCAGATGATTCAAAGTAACCGAAACAATGGCATCAAGGGGGAGACCTACTTTTTTTATGAAGGCATTAAGGATCGGGCTGCCTGGTTTCAGGGTCAGTATCCTTTTATAAAATAAATTATGCTTACAAGAAACCTGTTGGTAGCGGCATCAATTATTGCCGGCACCCATGCAACCGTTGCTGCACAAAATTTTACCCGATGGGTTGATCCCTTTCTCGGAACCGGAGGGCATGGACACACCTATCCCGGCGCTACCCGTCCATTCGGGATGGTTCAACTGAGCCCCGATAATGGAACAGAGGGATGGGACTGGAGCAGCGGCTACCACTATAGCAGCGATAGCATTGCCGGTTTTAGTACCCATCTCAATGGAACCGGTAGTGGTGACTGGTGCGATATTTCATTTCAGCCACTGGCAGATACTGTTAATAGTGGTAAACGATTTATTAAGCATGCTTTTCAACATAAAAATGAAAAAGCGGCACCGGGATATTATTCGGTTCAATTCAATAATGGTATCCGCTGCGAACTCACGACAACTAAGCGTGTTGGGTTTCACCGATATCAATATACGTCGGCAAAAAAATGGGTTCGAATTGATTTGGATTTTCATATCAACTGGGATAAAACAACTGCTTCTTATGTTAAATTATTGGATGATTCTACCATTGTAGGCTATCGTTATTCTACTGGTTGGGCAAAAAATCAGCGGGTATATTTTGCGGCACGGTTTAATCGCGCAGTAGTAAACCATCGTTTTCTGGGGGCCGACAATGCTGATGCTCTATCGGCCAGTGGACTTTCCCTTAAAATGTTGGTTGAACTAGGAGGAAACGATCGTAGTCTCTCAATCAAAACCGGATTGAGTAGTGTGAGTTATGAAAAAGCTTTGCTGGCTTTACAAGAAGTGGGAGGGCAAAGTTTTGAGCAGGTAGTAAAATCAGCAACAATGGATTGGGAAAAAGAGTTGAGTAAAATCAGGATACCCACTACCGATCCTGCTTTTGCCACCCGATTTTATACAGCGTTGTACAGAACCTGTCTTTCTCCTTCTTTATATTCGGATGCCGATGGAACCTACCGCAACCAAGATAATCGGGTGCTTACTATGCCGGGAGGCAATAGTCGATATACCATCTTCTCACTCTGGGATACATTCAGGGCTTTGAATCCTTTGTATACTATCACGCAACCAGATAGGGTTCCGGCATTTATCAACAGCATGTTACAGTTTTATGCGGACAATGGTTTGCTGCCGGTTTGGGATATCAGTACCTGGGAAGCTAATACCATGACGGGGTATCATGCCATTCCGGTAATTGCCGATGCTATTTTGAAAAATATTTCCGGATTTGATGAAGCGAAAGCATATGAGGCGATGCGAAAAAGTGCTTTTCAGCAACAAAGAGGTACCCAAGATTATATTAAATACGGCTACCTGCCACAAGACAAACATGGATGGAGTGTAACCATTACCCTAGAATATGCATACGACGATTGGTGCATTGCCCAGGTTGCCCGTAAATTGGGTAAGATGGATGATTACAATCTTTTTATGCAACGCTCCAAAAGCTACCAGCCTTTGTTTGATGCATCCACCGGATTTATGCGGGCAAAAAATAGTAAGGGCGTTTTTATTGAGCAATTCGACCCCCTGCTTTCCGAACATGGATTTGATGGACAATATATTGAAGGTACCGCCTGGCAGCATAGTTTTTTTGTGCCCCATGATGTAAATGGATTTGCTCAACTGATGGGAGGGAAACAGCAGTTAGTAAACAAACTAGATGAATTGTTTACCGCTCCCTCCGAACTGCATGGGGATAATACTTCTGCAGACGTTACAGGTTTGATTGGCCAATACGCCCATGGAAATGAGCCCAGTCACCACATAATTTATATGTACAGCACATTAGGCAGAAGAGATAAGGCCGCCAAATGGATAAAAGTAGTGGCCGACAGTATGTATAAAAATGGCGCAAACGGCTTAACGGGAAATGATGATTGTGGACAGATGAGTGCCTGGTATATATGGACCAGTCTTGGTTTATATCCCATGAATCCCGCTTCCGGTGAGTACGTAATTGGGTTTCCGCTGCTGGATTCGGCTACCTTACAATTGCCGAATGGAAAAAAATTGCAAATACAAACGAAAGGTAGAAGAACTAAGGATGCCTTTGTGAAAGAAGCATATTGGAACGGAAAAAAAGTTAATCAGTATTATATCACCCATGCTCAGCTAATGCAGGGAGGTGAGTTAATTTATGTTTTGTAACCGCATAGCTTATTTGTAGCTAACATATCGTATGGATTCTTATTACTCGAATTGGACTATGTTTTAGTTCCGCTAGAATTGTTTTCTGTAGATACAATAGCATCCTATAGACTCATCTCACTCCGGGTGAATGAGTATTGCAAACAAAAAGTGTAAAAAGAAAAGCAGGCCATCAAGTGAATGAGGCCTGCTTTTTTTTACCTAAACTGCTGTTAGGCAAGGGGGAAAACTACCAACCGGGATTTTGTGTTATACCAGGATTGTTATCAATCTCTGGCTGAGGTATCGGCCAGAGTTTATATTTTGCGTTGGTGTTTGCACGTGTTTGTGCACGGAACCGAATCCGCTGATTGATGCTGGTACTATAATCGGGAATATTATTGGCATCAAATACCGGAAGCGCAGCGGGAATAGCAGGATCTAATGAAATACCTACAATTGGAACGCTATTGGCTTTGGCATAAATATCCCATCTTCTTAAGTCGAACAACCGCAATCCTTCTCCGGCAAATTCAACGGCTCTTTCTCTGCGAACCAGGGTTCTCAGATCGCTTTGAGCAGCAAGTGCAGTAGCAGGTTGGCCCGAACGGGCACGAACTGCATTGATAGCTGCAGTTACGGTTGCATCAATTTCATTCAATTCTATTTTCGATTCAGCATACATTAATAGAATGTCGGCATAACGAAGCAAATTGTAACCAACTTTCGATTCAAATGTATATTGGGTAGAATCGTTGTATTTGTTCCAAACATATCCAACCCCACCAATATTTCCGGTTGCACTCACCTGCCACTGAATACCGGCAGCTTGCGCACCAATCCAATCGTTATTACCACCTGCTATATTATCCCACACGCCAGTGTTCCAGTTGAACTTTCTTCGAACATTGGTATAAATATTAAAAATGGTTCTCTCCCGAAGATTATTGTAAGGAAGTGCAGCTGTTTTAGATGCAAAATGCACCATGGTATCACCCGGTTGATAAATACTCCAGGCCAACCGGCGGTCTCTGTTCAATCTTGGATTGGCAGGATCGTAGGTAGTAGAGGCATCAATTCGGTTACCGCTTCTGTCTTCAAACTGGTCTACCAGTGCCTGTGATGGGAAATGGCTCGACTGAGAATTGGTTACCTGACGGGGAACACCCAAAATCGGTCCCCAGTTTTGGGGTTCATTCACATCTGTAGGATAGGTTTGGCAGAATAAAATTTCTCTACCTGCATTGGTATTCTGACCGGCCAGTGAAAACAGGTTCTGAAAAGAAGGATTCAATGAATACTGGGCACCATCAATAATTGCTTTGGAAGCGGCGGCTGCAGTTTTAAAATCCTTGATTAATAAAGCCAGTTTTGCTTTTATACCCAGTGCAACGGCTTTGTTTACTTTTCCCAAGGTTTGAACTGGTGCAGTTCCTGCAGCATCGAAGGCAGCAGCGGCCTCATCCAAATCTTTGTTCAAATCCGCTACAATAGTTGCAACTGCAGTACGTTTTGCACTTAACACTTCAGAAACGGCGGGAGGTGCCTTATAAAAAGGTACATCACCGAACCAGCTAATTAGGTGAAAATATCCCCAGGCTCTCAGCACCTGTGCTTCTGCTTTAATACGATTGTAAGTGGTTGCCGTAACATTGGCTCTTCCGTTTTCCATACCAGCAATTTGCTGATTGGCTCTTTGTACCAGCTTATAGGCCTGATTCCAAGCAGCACCTGTAACCGCGTTGTTTACAAGAAACGGTCCGCCATCTCCCATGGCAATCAGGTCGGCAGCATTACCACCTCTTTTCATAGCCATGTCGGTACTAGCTTCAATTTCGTACAGCATGGGTGTATTATTTGCAATCACCCACATAGAGGAGGCATATACCCCCGTAAGACCCTGTTCCATTTCTGCCTGATTACTTAAGAAAGTAGTAGCAGATGATGCATCCAGCGGCTTCCTGTCGAGAAATTTCTGACAAGCACTGAAACTAAGTGCCAGCACTGGAAGCAGCAGTAATAGTTGCTTTTTCATATTATTCATTTTTACTGTTACAGTTAAAAGTTAACGTTAATACCTCCGGTGAATGTGCGCATCAGCGGATAAAATTCTGCATTGGCGCTGTTGATTTCTGGGTCAAATCCTTTCCAGGCATCCGACAAGGTTAGCAAATTGGCACAGCTGAAATAAACGCGCAGACTGCTAATTTTTGCTTTATTCAACAGCGACTTCGGAATGGTATATCCGATATTGATATTCTTGATACGGAAGTAAGCAGCACTTCTAATCCATTGACTGGCCAGCAAAAAGTTATTGCCGCCCGATCCAGAAGGAAGGAGTCTAGGGAATAAAGAATTTTGGTTTTCAGGCCGCCAGTAATCTTTATGAATATCTAGTAGAGAGGCTGCGAAATCTGCTGAGTTGAATGGAACCGCACCGGTACCGCTCAGGTAGTTATTTCTCATTCCAACGCCCTGACCAAAGAGGTTGAAATCCCAGTTTCCATAAGTCAGGTTGATGTTGATAGAATATTCATATCTAGGGAAAGAATTTCCAATAAATTTCCGGTCGTTTGCATCAATCTTTCCATCATTGTTAATATCTGCATAGCGAACATCGCCGGGTTTGGGACCGGTAGTAAGACTAGAGCTCCATGGAATTCCGAATTGAACGGGAGAAATTTTAACGTCATTCGAATCGCTGAAGTAACCGGAACTAACATAACCAAAATAAGAGCCCAATGCTTCGCCTGGGGCAGTTCTGATACCATCTCCAATAAAGGGGGTTCCATCTACCAGACTAACTACTTTATTCTTTACGTCTGAAATCATACCAGTTACATCCACACCCAGTTTGCCGAATTTGTTTCTGTAATTAACCGTAAACTCCCATCCTTTGTTTTCCATGTTACCGGCATTTACAAATGGATTAGATAATCCACCTGCAGACTGTGGAAGGGTTCTTTGCAGTAACATATTTTTAAGTGACTTCACATAATAGTCGGCAGTGAAGGTGAAATGTTTTGCCAAGGTGAGGTCTAACCCGATATTGAATTGACGGGAAGTTTCCCAGCTTAAATCGGGATTGGCAAATTGTAATAGGGCAAATCCTAGGTTGGTAGAATTGGCAAAGTAGGCATTGGTACCATTGTTGGGGTTGCTGTATCCTGACTGAGCATAGAAGGCATCAAAGGCATAGTTGTTGCCGATATTTTGATTTCCGTTTCCTCCATAAGAAGCACGGAGTTTACCAAATATAATATCCTTACTAAGCGACTCCATGAATTTTTCTTTAGAAAAAATCCAGCCGGCAGAAATGGCGCCAAAATTACCCCATTGCTTATCCAGTGCCTGTGAAAAACGAGAGCTACCGTCTCTACGACCATTCAGTTCTAGATAATATTTATCGGCATAGCTATAGTTGAAACGGGCAAAGTAACCGGCGAGCGCCAGTTCAGAAGCTCCGGCATTATTATCACGAATACCAGATCCGAGATTCAGGTAAGGTTGATTTGAATTGATAAAGCCCTGACGGGAAGCACCAAAGAAATAATTGGTAAATAACTCAGACTGACCACCCACTAGTAATTTAAAGCTATGTGCTCCAATTCTTTTGCTGTAGGTACCCTGTGCGAGATAGGTGGTATATACGTTGTTCGTCCATGCTTCTGATAAGCTGGTTGTTCCGGGCCAAGTGCCTATCAACGAATAAGAAGAAGTAGCCAGGTTGGGCTGATAAATATTGGCATTGGTTATCCAGGTTTTCGAATTCGGGTTGGTGGTTTGTCTACCCCAATAGGCTTCCACCTCTAATCCCGTAATCGGATGATAATTAAATCCGGCACGGGTAAGTAAGATATTGTTATTTACAACCGAATTGCCGGTAGCTTCTGCCATGGCAATGGGATTACGGTTGTTCGATTGGGCAGCGGTTCCATACATACCCGGACCATATTTACCACCTCCAATAGCCGGCAATCCAATAGCCTGACGGATAACAAATTCGGCCGAACCGGTAGAAGGGTTGGTAGTAATACTGTTCGTGTAAGCAAGTACGCCTATAAGCGAAAGTTTTTTACTCAATTTGAATTCAGGATTCAGTCGCAGATCATATTTGCTAAATGAACTGTTTGGAATCAATCCCTGTTGCGTTAAATACGTGAATGAGCCAAAAAAATTCATTTTTTCACTGCCTGCATTCAGTTGAATGTTGTGGTTCTGCATGAGGCCGGTATTGGTTAATACTTCGTTTAACCAATCGGTATCTATAACATCCAGGTTATTGGCAGGTGTAGTTTTGTATTTATCAATCAATGCCTGCGAAAATAGAAATGCTGCCGGATTGCCGGTTCTGTTTTGCTCTGCCACATTACTCAGCTGCATATGATCAATGGCACTTACCCTTTCTGGGATTGCAGTAGCTTGTTGTTTGGTAACAAATCCGTTATAGCTCAATTTCATTTGACCATTTGTTCCCCTTTTCGTTTTTACCAGCACAACCCCGTTGCTGGCTCTGTTTCCATAAATGGAAGTAGAAGCAGCATCTTTCAGCAGGGTGATACTTTCAATGGCATTGGGGTCTATCAGATCTAAGGAGCCAATGGCTAATCCGTCTACAATAATCAGCGGAGCACTGCTTCCAGAAATAGATCCTTGTCCACGTATAATAATACTGGCACCATCTGCACCGGGTTTTCCGGATTGTTGTTGAACAGTTACCCCAGGAGCCAAACCTTGCAATGCTTGGCTGGTACTGGAAACCTGTCTGCGGTTCAGTGCCTCGTTATTGAGGGTAACCAATGATCCGGTTAAGCTGGCCTTTTTCTGTGCGCCATAACCTACCACTACCACTTCACCCAAATCACCAGAAGTGGCCTGGAGAGCTACATCGAGCAGGTTACCGGTAACTTTTACTTCTTTGGTTGCAAAACCAATTCCGGAAAATACCAGCTCGGCACCTTTGTCGGCCGGAATGCTAAATTCACCATTTGTTCCGGTTGTGGTGCCGGATTTTTTGCCTTTAACTACAACAGTGATGCCTTCTGCTGGATTACCGGTTCCGGAACTAGTAACCCTACCCGACACCCTGTTTGTTTGCGCTATCGCCTGCTGAAATAGCAGCAATAACAGGCAAGCAAGGAAAGATAGTTTTTTCATAATTGTTTGTTTTAGTTTGAATATTTCGGTTGAAATTGTCCGTGGAGATTAACACCCAATAAATCGAAAGGATTTACCTGCGTATCTAGCAGCTTGGCAAACTGCACGCGGGTGATGGGTTGATTGGAATTAAACAACCCAAACCCCCACTTTTTCCAAAGGGTTGCTATTTGCTTTTTTCGCAGGGGTGGGTTACTCGTGTTCGAAGATCCAGGTACTTGGTTTTGTAGTACAATGGATTTTACAATTGCCAGGGCCTCATTCCCCGTAAGGAATTCGCCGGCATTCAGTGAAATGGTCTTTCCTGTAAAGGGTTGCAGGTCTATCAGTAGGCTATCCTTTCGAATCAGCGAATCTGGATAGAACCAGGTTTGATTGGCCCAGGCATTGGGTTTGCCGGTTCCTCTCAATATTCCGGTAGCACCTATTCGTTGAACCGCTTCGAACTGTGGATGCTTGGCAGGTACATCATAATAAGGCATTAGATAAGCACCCTGTTGTAACAAACTGGCTTGCACCAATCGAACGGCTACATCAGCCGCATTTGCCTTGCCCTGTTGAACACTCAATGCTGCCAGCGTGCCCGCTGCTTGCCCGGTTAATAATACACAGGGCTGTAACCGGGTGGTACCATTGGCCAGGTTAGAAACGCTGATGGCCTTTTCTGCTACAATCAATCCCTCCATATTCGCGGGTAACAATGCGCCTAAGGGAATAGTAAAAGAGGGTACCGGATAAAAATCTAAGTGTTGTGGAGCGAGTGGATTTTTTTTGTGGTGATGATCTACCGGATAATCACCTACCGAAATACCGGTGCGGTAAAGGGGTTCGCCATTGTTATAGGGATTGGCAATATGTTGAATTTTAAATCTCACAATACCCTTTACCCTTCTGCCTTCGCGATGATAGGGAATCAGTGCAAGTTTGTCTTCGGTTGGAAATTCATCATCCGTCAGTCCCAAATTTTTAAAACCCAATTCATGTTGTATAAAGTATACAAAGCGGAGAGTTGTTTGCCGGGCTTTCGACAATTCTACCTGGCGCATCGAATCGGATAACTGAATTACGTTCAAATAAGTATCGTTTCCAAATATTGGCCAGTTGAGCATGTACTTGTTGTTGGGTAGTTTACCATAGTCCAACATCTTTTTGGCATCAACACCGGGTGCTTTCCGGGAAAGGTCTTTGTAGTAATTGGTGCAACTGCCATCAAATTCTGCGGGATTATAACCCACAGGCTTGGCAATGGTACAATCGGCAGCAGCCCCATACGTTTTTAATATTGCAACATAAGTGAGGTCTTGAATAATATCGTTTGTTTCGGCTACCGGGATATTTTCTCCGGTTAGGCGGTTGGCTTCCATGCCAATGTCGTAGGGCAGTTTTGCCATCTCCAGCAGGTCGCCTAATTCGGTGGCATCAATTACTTGTTGTGCAAAAATGTATACGGTACGGTTATTCTGCAAATTGCGCAGCACCGCCCCTTTCATATTTTCTCCTTCAACCATTGCCGCGATTGGTTGATGGCGGAATAGTACTTTCAGGTTCGGCAGGCGAGCCGCCATGCTTTTAAAAATACTGTCGCCAATATGGGGTTCAAATAAGGTATTGCTTACCCATCCGGTTGATACTTTCTTTTCACCGCCATATTTTGTGTACAGCGCATTGCGAAATTCTGCCCATAAACCCGAGGGTAAACTATGGTTACCATCTACTGCACTTACGCCAGCAGCTGTAAGCATTCCACCCAACCAGGTAGTTGCCTCCGTAATAATTACCTGCCTGCCTAATCGGGCTGCTTGAATGCCTGCAGCGGTTCCTCCCACACCGCCTCCTACTACTAGTATTTCAGTACGCAGGGTATCCTGCGCAACCATAGCGGTAGAAAGAGAAAGAAGGGGGATTATATGGAGTAGTTTCTTCAGCAGAAAAATTTATTTAAGATTCGAGAGATGATAAGGTATGGGCAACCTGATATAAAGCACGGGGAATATGGAAACAACCCTTCCATTTGCCACCCTTCAGGGGCGTAAGCACTTGCCCTTGTCTGTTCAGGTAGCCGAACCATTCTCCCTGCTCTTTATCTTTAAAATGTTTCCAGGTATACTCATGTAATTTTTTAAACCAAGGCACGCATCTGGCATCTCCCGTAAATGCATAGGCTTTTGCCAGGGCAACCAGTGCTTCTACATGCACCCACCAAAGTTTTTGATCCCACTCCAGCTGCTGCATAGGGTATCCCTTCACATCCTGAAAGTAAAAGATACCGCCATGTTCCTTATCCCAACCGAGTTCCAGCATATCAAACAGAATGGTTACGGCACGTTGAATCAACGCTTCATCTTTCATTCTTTTACCCAGATCCATAATAAACCACATGGCTTCAATGGCGTGCCCGGGATTTAACAGTCTTCCCTCAAAACTATTCGAAAAGGAACCATCGGGTTGAACATTTTCCAATACCACTTTCCATTCCCGATTATAAAAAACTTCCATCACTTCATGGATAACTTCGGGCACAAAACTGTTCACTCTTTCGGTTCCTAACAGGTGTTCCAGCTCGAGCGACAGATTGCACAAAATCATGGGCAAGCTGAAATTCTTCAGGGGTCGGGTTCCGGGATAGGCTTTGTTATATTTCCCCTTGGTATTATTTTTTCTGGCAATGATATTTTCAAAAGTGCTCAGGGCGATATCTTTATATTCGTCGGAAGGTTGAATTCTATCTAAGGCTGCAAACGCCATGGTGGCAAAGCAATCGCTGAATATATTATAGGGCTGTACCAGGGGCTGTCCGTTGGCAGTAAGTGAAAAATACCAGTTACCCGATTCATCTCGGCCATGTTGTTGCATAAACCGGGCACCATGTAAAGCCATTGCTAACCACTCTTGCTTGGGAGCTACATGCTGATACATATAACTGAAACACCAAACCTGCCTTCCCTGCAGCCACATAAATTTATCGGTATCGTATACCTGGCCAGCTCTATCTAAACAAGTAAAAAATCCTCCATTTTGCTCGTCCTTACTATTATGCAGCCAAAAGGGGAGAATATTATTAACCAATTCATCCTGATACATACCCGCATACGATTGTAAAGATTGCTCGGGAGCTGTTTTCAATGTTTCTAATTCCATGAAGGCACCTATAGTTAGTAATCAAATAAAAGATAAGTACGGCAATATCTTAAAAATATTACAAATAACCCAATACTTAATAAAATAATTTATTTAGTTGAGGCTTTCTTTGCAGTTTTTATCGAAAAATCAAACTAAATTGTCCCTGTTTTCACCCGAATTACAAGCTGGTATGGCACGTAACCGTATTTTTTCCGATGTATTTAACGAAGAGACTTCTTCCGGGGTCGCCCTGAAAAACAAGGCACTTAAAAAGCTGATTTTTAATATATTAGATAAAGCCGACAGCAGTTCTATTACCGAGATCAGCAAGGAATTGAACATCAGTGTACCCAAAACAACCAGTTTAATCAATGAATTGATTGAAGATCGATTGATCAGCGATTATGGAAAGATTGATTCTACTGGGGGGCGAAAAGCCAGTATGTATGGGTTGGTGGCGGAAGCCTGTTTCTTTTTAGGGGTGGATGTGAAGAAATATTACGTGAATATTGGCTTGATGGATTTTAAGAAGCACCTCGTTACCCAAAAAACCAAGATCCCCTTCCGCCTCGAAAATACCCAGGCTTCTCTTTCACAACTGATTCAATTAATTAACCAGTTTATTAAAGAGGCGCCGGTAAAGAAAGATAAGATATTGAGTATGGGCATCAATCTTTCGGGGCGTATCAATCATACCATTGGGTATAGCTATAGCTTCTTCCATTTTCAGGAAGAGCCTTTATCCGGCATCATCGAAAGCAAAACCGGCATAAAAACTTATCTCGAAAACGACTCACGGGCCATGGCCTATGGCGAATTTATGTGCGGGGAAGTGAGTACCGAGAAGAACGTACTTTTTGTGAACGTAGACTATGGCGTGGGCTTGGGCATTTTAATAGACGGAAAAATTTATTATGGTAAGTCGGGATTCAGCGGCGAATTTGGACATGCCCCCATTTTTGAGAATGAAATTATTTGTCATTGCGGAAAAAAAGGTTGTCTCGAAACTGAAGCTTCCGGCACTGCCCTTATCCGACGGTTTCGCGAACGGATTCAGGAGGGCTCTTCCTCTTCTGTTGTAAAGAAAGTAAAAAACCTGAACGACCTTACGGTTACCGATTTAATACAGGCTGCCAATGCGGAGGATATGCTCTGCATCGAACTACTGGCAGAAGTAGGCGAGAAACTGGGAAAGGGATTGGCGGCACTTATCAATGTGTTTAATCCCGAACTGATCATTTTAGGAAGAACCCTATCCGAAACTGGCGATTACCTTCGATTGCCCACCAAAAGTGCTATTAATAAGTTTTCATTGAGCTTGGTAAATACAGATACACAGCTAAAGCTCTCGCGGCTGGGGGAGAAAGCGGGGGTGCTGGGGGCTTGCCTGCTGGCCAGAAATAAAGTGCTTACTGTTTTTTAAGGGGGGAAGCTTTCTCGAACACTTGTTACGATTGCACCTATATAACACATCCTTCTATCATACATTCAAATGGCATGCATGAAATATTGTTTATCTATTTTATTGCTCTTGTTTGCTAGCAACGCAAAAGCGCAATGCGATACGGCCCTTCGTCCCGTAGTTTTTGTTCATGGGTTTCTCGCCTCCGGAGATACCTGGGCGAATGCTGTTCATTATTTTCAACAAGCCGGCTATTGCGCTAATCGTATCTATGCATTTGATTGGAACAGTGTTGGGGGGAATGGAAAGCGAACTGATAGTTTGTTGCATCAATTTATTGAGCAAATTCTTATACAAACTGGGGCAAGCCAAGTTGACCTCGTAGGGCATTCAGCCGGTGGCGGACTGGGCAGAAATTACCTGAAAGACAGTTTGCATGCTAAAAACATAGCCCATTATGTTCATATAGGTAGCCGAAAGTGGACTAGCGCCTATGCCTGGTTTCCGAACAACAGGTGTATGAATATTTTCTCTTCCGGAGACAAGGTTGCAGCTAATACGGCGGGCTTGGTAGAGGGAGCTTTCAATCTTGCATTGGAGGAGCAGGACCATTATCAGGTAGCTACCAGCGATACTTCCATCAAATCGATGCTGCAATTTTTTACTGGTAAACAAATGTTCCTCCCTAACATTAAACCCAGCAGAAAAGTTACACTCTCCGGTAAGGCATTGATTTTGGGAGATAATACCGCCATGTCGGATGCGGTAATTAATATTTATCCGATTAATAAAAAGAACGGACAGCGGAAACAATCGGATCAACCCATACGTTTGCAAACCGATCAAGCGGGTGCCTGGGGGCCAGTTACCCTTCGTGCGGGAATCCCTCATGAGATGGAACTAATTCCGGCGGGAGCGAATAAGCGCATCATTTCTTATTTTTTTCCGAGGTTTGATTATTCCAATCCACTGGTATACCTGCGGGGATTTCCAGAAGATGGTCGCATGACTTTTCTATTAGGAAAAATTCCTGCAATTGAAAACCAATCAACGCTGGTAGTGTATTCAGCCGCACAGGCGATGGTGGGTGGCAGGGATTCGGTTACCGTTAATGGATTGCCTATATGTTCCCCCTCGTTAACGCCTGCATCAAAAACTGCCATCACCAGTTTCTTGTTTGATGATGGAGATGCAATCAATTCCGGGAAAGCGTTGAAACAATTTTCGAATGTACCGTTTATTGGTGGAGTGGATATGGTATTACCTGCCAATGCCAAAGAGGGGATACGTATGTATTATAATGGGCAACAACTTACCCTGCCTGCTCGGCCTTCTAAGGAAAGAATATTGTTGGCAGTGTTTAGATAATGGCACAGCCAACTCATCCGAGAGCTTCAACTATCAAAATTATATCAATATCCTTTGTAGCTCTAAAATGCAAATCCTTTTGTTCCATATGCCAATCACAAGCGCTGCCCCCAAATAAAATCCCTACTCATTTAATCCACAAATCAATAGTAATCATTATCAATTTTATTTTAGATTTGTATTGTTGGTTATAATGATACTGCAATGGCCTATCAAATGTAAAAGCAATGGATTGCAAAATCAATATTTGATTTGATATCCTGCCAACTTTGTATATATTCTTCTACTAGTTAATAATAAATAGTAAAGTGGTTTCCCTCCCTCCTTTAATTATGGCATGATAATTGTTTTGGTTCCAAAACCGATTAACCCAAAACCTGCCATTATGAAAAATTTACACTATTGTCCGACTAAAATATAATAAAACTGGCATAAAAAGGGCAGTTCCTAAGAACCGCCCATAATCGTTAAGTTTGGTTTACCACAACTAAACATTACGATGAGCGAAGTTAAAAAATTTGTCGGACAGCCGGTATTATCTCAAATATTAGATGTAATACCCAGTTCTTTGATA
>JAPLEI010000096.1 GCA_026391195.1 Bacteroidota bacterium
CTTCCTGCAATAGGGACTGGAGTTGCGGGGAGGAACTCAGTTTACTTTGTAATGCTGTGGTATCCTTTTTCCATTGTTCAATCACTTTTTTGATGGCAGGAAATTGTTGTAGAATATGAAAGGAGAGTTGATTGGCAAAAAGTCGGTTGCATACTTGCTCAGCGGTTGGATTATTATTTTCTAGCAAATAGGGGAGGGCTTTCACAATATACCAGGCAGGTTGCGTTGCCACTTCTAGCTGAATACTCTCATGGGTTAATGTGCCACTGGTATTGTTAAGTAATGTTGGGAAGGAGAGCGATAAACTGGCATCGTTTTTCATCCAGAATGATTTACTTTCTGTTACCAGCGTTCTTTGCGTAATAACAGGAAGTAATTGCTGCTCACCATCTGAAAATTGTCCTGAAAAGGCTTTGATTCTTATTAATAAAGGACGGTTATAGCCAAACGGAATTTGTATCGGAAATTTTACCGGATGGGTTTTTCCGGCAGCCACCGTAAAATACTGAACGGGAAAAACATTTTGAAACCAGCCATCTACTGGTTTTTCGGTATCTCCATCTATTAATTCTAACATCACCTGACCCGTTAATTCACTGTCGCCCGGATTGGCAATTTGTGCACTCAGTTCCAGTTGATCGCCTTCCCGTAAAAATCGTGGAAGCTGCGGAATAACCATCAGGGGCTTTTGGGTAAAAACCTCTTTTTGTAGTAGTCCTACCGACATGTCGCGCGTATGCGCCCAGTTCAACCATTTCCATTTGGTTAAAGATTCCGGAACAGTGAATTCGATTGAATAAACTCCCTTTTCATTTGCATACACATGCGGTAAGAAAAAGCCGGTTTCTGATAAATTCTTTCTGGCTTCAAATGCAGGAAATTCAAATCCCTTTTTTTCGGCTGGATTGTTAGAAGTTAGTATGGAATTATCATCGGTTGTTTTAATTGAACTTGTTTCTCTTAATGTAATGTAGGTAGCTGGAGATTGATCATACGCTACTGACATTGCTGCTTGCAGCGGCCTTCTGGGTGGTCTATTTAAAAAGGGTAAAATGCGCAGTTGTCCATTTACACGTCTATCTCTGTTCTGATTATACAACTCAAAGGCATCATCTGCCAGTCGGGAAGAAGATGGGGTAGGATAATATGCTTCACCTATTTCAGGTTCATAATATGCATAGGAATATTTTGAGCTGAAATTATGGTCAGAACCAAACGATAATGAGTAGATGCCTGGTAATTGGGTTTTGGGAAGATACCATTGGTGTAATCTAAACTGATCGAGCGATGCATCATAGAGTGTACTCACCAACTCTGCCGGCGCTTGTCGATTGGCTGAGTCAACTATTTCCAGCGTCCATTTTTCTTGTTTACCCGGTATCAAACGATCCCGAAATGAAGTCGTTTTTATAGTAAGCGGATGTGGGACCGGTAGAATGGTCCATTCAAATGTATGTTCAAACACCCGATTGTTGTTGATGTAGCAGGTATGATATTGATAGGTACCCGGCATTGCTGCTTTTACCGAAAAGGGGTCAATTCCCTCTTTTATTAGTTTCTTTTCTAGAATGATTGTGTCGGTAGCCGGAGATAATTGAAAACTATGCAATAAAGTGCTTTTGCCTGCAAACAGAAAAGCCTGCAATGTATCTCCTACAAAAACTTCTTTATTCGCTTGAAATGCATACGGAAAATGTGCATTAGTGGCCGCTTGTTGATTGTTTTGAACCAGTCGGGTATGCTGTATATCCTGTATGCTTTTACCGCTGGTACTATCAAAATAAGTAGTTGTTATTCTATAATAGCCTGCACTCAGTTTTTGCTCGGTTACCGGATTTTTTCCATTCGGCTGACTGATAAAATTATCCGTTGAAATAGCTTGCAATACAGGCCAGTTTGCAGGTTTATTTTCGTTTCTATACACATCATTCGGAAAATTAGTTTTGAATTCCTGTTCACTCATCACGTATTGGTCGGGTAATGCCCAATATCGTTCCCTCAGTAATCTGTCGGGTGCCTGTAAAGCATCTACACGAACGGTTAATGAAGTGGGCGTAAATTCATTTGAGAGATTGGTAGAAAATAGTTGTGCTTTCTTCCATTCCTTTTCCGTTAGAATATTCGGTAATTGCCAATTGGCAAAAACGGATCTTTTGCATACCGGAAGCGAGGTATTGCCTATTTGTGTTTCTCCTCCAATATCCGTAATAGTTGCACTGATTTCATAGGTGTAAAATTGATTTTCATCCGAAACATCTTCTGGATCTGCCACGGGTTTGAATGTGATTTTAAAATTGCCAGTTGCATCTGTTTCCATATTTCCGCTTACAATCTCCGTTCGGTTCATGCTATTCCTTCCGGATGATCTATAATACGGAATAAATCTTTCCTGACGAATTACCTGATATCTCACGATTGCTTTTCCAACATTATATCCCCCAAAGGCAACCGCTTTCCCAATTACAGATAGGGTATCCTGCATACCATAGTTAGCTTTCTGTTTGTTCCATTCAATAGTAAATTTTGGTCTCTTGTATTCTTCTACCTGAATGCTCACGGTATGCTTTCTTTGTCCCTCAACATCTAACCTGAATGTTCCATTGATGCGGTTGCGGGGCAACCGGAATTGACCACTGAATGAGCCGAATGAATTGAGACTGCCTGTGATAGAGTCTATAATCTGATTATTGGGATCTCTTAGGTATAAGGTGAGCGAAGTGCCTTCAGCAGCTACCTTTGATGATTGGCTATTTTTGTTTTCAAGATATTTTATAGCCTTCCAAAATACGGTTTGTCCGGGCCGATAGATAGACCGATCAGTAAGCAAGATATATTGCTCAATGTTTGCTTCTAATTCCTTCGCATTTTCTCTGAAAGAAGGTTCTATAATGTTATATATATCCCCAACAAATAGCTCATCCTGTCCGCTTCGGATACTTACGCCCCCGATATTTCCTATTTTATTATCTAATTTGAATTGTCCATTTGCATCAGCTTTGCCCTTTGCAGATTGTAATCGTTGATAAACTTTTCCTTTAGAAGACCAGGAGGAGGAGTAAAATTGAAAATCAGCATTGGCCAGCGGCTCTCCATTGGAACGGTTAACGGCAATCCATTGGTTATTTTGTTGCAGGGCAGCTATGGCTGATACCTGAAACGTGGATACGCTAATAACACATTCATTGTTATTAAGATCCAGCATGCTGGAAGCGATTATAGCATATTTGCCGGGTGATAGCGGATTGATCATTACTTCGGTTGAATGATTTCTTCTATCGCTACTAGCCGGTAATTCCCATTTTTTTTCCTGTAGGGCTACCTTTTTTAATAAGGCACCATCGGTTTCTTTGTTATTGTCTGAATATTTTTCCCATTCATTCATATTCAGAGAAACGATACTGAAATAAACCCGCGGTGTATTCGTATAGTTTACAAGGCTTAGGATTGGTTGATTGGGCAGATAAACTGATTCTGTTTGTATGCTCAGCTTAGGTTGTTTGATGGTTGCCAGTAACTTTTTAATCGCATCTGTTTCGGGCAAAGAGCGGGTATATTTGCTCAATGCCTGGGTAAGTAA
>JAPLEI010000120.1:0-9164 GCA_026391195.1 Bacteroidota bacterium
GTATTTAATCCCACTTTACAAACACAAAAATTCGACCCTCAGCATAAATATATTCGGGAATGGGTACCTGAGTGGCAGGAGTTAACTTACCCGCAACCCATAGTAGTGCACGAGGTAGCCCGCAAAAGGGTGCTGGAAGTGTATTCGACAGCCTTGAAACAAAATTGATTTAATCGGGCAAAACAAAAACCGGAAGTTGGTTATCGAGCGATATGCCGCGGATGTTGGCATAAACTTCTAACAAAGTAGCCACGGCTTTTTTTCCAATGGGGCCAGCTGATAAGGAAAAATCATTTACATATAACTGGATGTGTTTTCGCATCACTTCCTCACTCATCTCCTGCGCATGTTGCTTTACATAGTTACTAAGCAAAGGATACTGTTGCCAGCCAAGTTCAATGCTTTGCTGAATTAACCGGTTTACGGTTCTTTGAATGTGGAGCGGCAAATTTCTTTGGATGGCAATTCCTCCCAGTGGTATGGGGCATTGTAAACTATCTTCCCAATGCTTGCCCAAATCTTTTACCAACACCAAACCCTTTTCGGAATAGGTAAACCGATTTTCATGAATGATTACTCCGGCAGCCACCCGACCCGATAGAATGGCTGCTTCTATTTCGTGGAATACCATGAATTTTTTTTGTTGCCAATCCGGAAAAGCATAGCTCATTAATAAATGCGCCGTTGTATTTTCTCCAGGAATCGCAATGGGAAGTTTTCGCAGGGTTTCGATGGGCAGCCGGCTATTTTCTGGTGTTGTAATCAGCAGCGGCCCTACCCCCATACCCAAGGCGCCTCCGCTGTTTAGCATCCCATAGTTTGCAAGAATAAGCGGAACTACGCCATAACTTACTTTGGTGATACACAGCTTGCCCGCAATCGCCCACTGATTCAGGGTTTCAACATCTTCTAGTACGGGCTCAAATTCCAATCCAGCAGTATTGAGGCTACCATTAATTAATGCATCAAAAATAAAAGTATCATTCGGGCAGGGAGAGTATCCTATAGTAAGTTTCATGCCGGCAAGTTTTCGATAAATGAAATAGGATACTGCTGCAAATGGGTAAGCAATTCAATCAACTTTGCATTTAAGGATTGTATTGCTTTGCTAAAATGCCAGTGGGATTTATCCCTTTCGCCTACCTGATTCGACATCGAACGGAGTTGCACAAATGGTATTTGCAATTGCCCACCTACAAAATGCAACGCTGCCCCTTCCATACTTTCAATTACTGGAACCGGAGTACCTTGTTGCATACGAGAAATAGTAGCAGTATCTGTACTGATTGTATTTACCGAAATGCCGGCAACTTTTCTTATGCCGAGAAAGTTGAAATGATTGATATATGGGTTGGGTAATAATCCTTTTTTATAGGGAGCTTGATTTTCATCCGTGAGTTGCAAATCAAAAATATTTTTCCATTGTGCATTTTCTAGCACGCCCAAATCTGCCAGCTGCTCAGCATCAATCAATACTACTTCTCCCGGTTCGTATCCGGTTTCGAAGCTGCCTGCAATACCTGCCTGAATAATCAAATCGGGTGCGTGGGTGAGCGCCAGCCGGGTGATTGAAAAGGCAGCAGCCGTAAGTCCAATATCAGTATAGGCAAATTGAATCTGCGTATCATTCGGATAGTGACCAGCTATAAATTCAACGGTTGGCTTGATTTCGGCCTCTTTGGCGGCTATTACCAGTATTCGCATGCTACAAAGTTGAGAAAAATCAATGAAAACCGCTCATACGATAATTGGGGCTGATTTACAGGGCTTTTCGTAACTTTGCAGTAAATATTTGGTGGATGGTATATCTCACAAGGCAGGAGCATTTTAATGCAGCCCATAAGTTGTTTAATCCTGCATGGTCGAAAGAAGAAAATGAAGCTGTTTTTGGGGTTTGCGCCAATGAAAATTGGCATGGACACAATTATAATTTATACGTAACGGTTAAAGGTGTTCCTCATCCAGATACGGGTTTTGTATATGATGTAAAAAAGTTGAGTGTACTTGTAAAGGAGCATGTAATTGACCACCTCGATCATCGGAATCTGAACCTGGATGTGCCCTTTTTAACAGGCAAAATGTGCAGTACGGAAAATCTGGCAATTGCCATTTGGAATCAATTGTTACCCCATATTCCCGAAAATGTGCAATTGCATTGTGTTAAGCTATACGAAACCCCCCGCATTTATGTTGAATATTTTGGAAAACAGGATTAATTCGGGGGTTATTGAACAAATACACCTTTAATTTGGTTAGTTAAGTATGCAAAAGCGTGTGTCGGTATATCGAAAAGAACATTTTAATGCGGCACACCGGTTGAACAACCCGCAGTGGTCGAAAGAGAAGAATAAAGAAGTATTTGGGCCTTGCAACCACGACAATTTTCACGGCCACAACTACGAACTGATTGTAAAAGTTACTGGGGAAATTGACGAGGATACAGGATATGTGATTGACCTGAAAAAATTAAGTGATTTAGTTAAGGAATTGATCATCGACCGTTTTGATCATAAGAACCTCAATCTGGATACCATAGAATTCAAGCACCTGAATCCATCTGCAGAAAATATTGCAGTTGTTATTTACGAATTACTTAAGCCCAGTTTAGGGGATACCTATGATTTGCAAATTCGACTGTACGAAACGGAACGAAATTTTGTAGAGTACCCCGTTTAATAATTAATGTAAAATACTTGTATGGCATATAAAAAAATCGAACAGTATGATGAGGCGGTTACTAGTGGCCTTATCACAAATTATAAATCTGTATTAGATTTATTGGGTGAAGATGCCCAACGGGAAGGTCTGATAAAAACTCCCGAGCGGATTGCGAAAGCTATGCAGTATTTAACCCAGGGCTATCAGCTAGACCCGGTAGAAATTTTAAACTCCGCCCGATTTAACGAGAATGTAAGTGAAATGGTAATTGTGCGGGATATTGAATTGTATTCGATGTGCGAACACCATATGTTGCCATTTTTTGGAAAAGCACATATTGCCTACATCCCCAATGGATGGATTACCGGATTAAGTAAACTGGCCCGAGTAGTAGATGTTATTTCTCGGAGATTACAGGTTCAAGAGCGATTAACTACCCAAATTGTAGATGCAATCAAAACTTCCTTAGATCCACTGGGAGTGGCCGTTGTTATTGAGGCGCAGCACTTGTGTATGATGATGCGCGGTGTTCAAAAGCAAAATTCCCTTACCACTACTTCCGCATTTTCAGGCGAGTTTGAACATGCAGCAACCCGAAGTGAATTTATGCGGTTAATCAGTAAGCGAAGAGAGTAATTGTAAGCTATTTTTCACGACCTTTACTTTTTTATCATCTGCTTCGGCGGATGTTTTTTTAATAGACATTTCATATGAAACACGCTTATATTTTTCCCGGTCAGGGAGCCCAGTTTATTGGCATGGGTAAAGGATTATACGATAATAACCCTGCTGCAAAAGCTGTTTTTGAACAGGCCAACAGTATTTTAGGATTTGCCATTACTGATACATTATTTCAGGGTACTGATGAGGAACTCAAGCAAACCCGCATCACACAGCCGGCTATATTTATTCATTCAGTAGCAGCTTATGCAACACTCGATCATCCCCAGCCCGACATGGTGGCCGGACATTCATTGGGTGAGTTTTCTGCATTGGTAGCAAACGGTACCCTTTTATTCGAAGATGCCCTTCGCCTGGTAAGTATTCGGGCCAATGCCATGCAACATGCTTGCGAAAATGCCCCTTCTTCTATGGCGGCTATTCTGTCATTGGCAGATGATCAGGTGGAAGCTATTTGCCAAAAAATTCAGGCAGAAACCGGTGAAGTAGTAGTGGCCGCTAATTATAATTGTCTAGGTCAACTGGTAATTAGTGGTTCTGTTCAGGGAGTTGCTTTGGCTTGTGAGCAGATGAAAGCTGCCGGTGCTAAAAGAGCATTGATTTTACCCGTAGGTGGCGCATTTCATTCACCCTTAATGGCACCAGCCAAAGAACAACTAGCGGCTGCCATTGCTGCAACTACTTTCCACACACCTTCCTGCCCTGTTTATCAGAATGTAGTAGCCGCTGCCGTCTCAGACCCACAAACCATTCAACAAAATTTAATAGATCAATTAACGGGTGCCGTTAAGTGGACGCAATGTGTGCAAGCCATGCATGCCGATGGCGCTACGCATTTTACGGAGTGCGGCCCTGGTAAAGTATTGCAGGGACTGGTACAAAAAATTGTAAAGGATGTTACCGTAGATGGGGTTAGCTAAACCAACCTGCTACGAGGGAATTAAATCGATGCTGCCATTCACCCATTCTGGATCTAATTTGGCCTCGTATTTTTTGTAAAATTTAAGAGCGGTTTCATTCCAATCCAGCACCTGCCATACCATTCTGCGAAATCCTTTTTCCTTGGCTTCCTGAATGATGCGTTCAAATAATAATGCGCCAATACCTTTTCCACGTTGTTGTTCTGTAACCAAAAAATCTTCGAGATACAGGCATTGTCCCTTCCAGGTACTATAACGAATATAGTATAGGGCAAACCCTACTACTACCGAATCTAATTCGGCAACAAAACCCCACCATACCGGTTGAGCGCCAAAGCCACTTTCTTCAAAATGCCCCAGTGAAACGGTAACCTCTGCCGGTGCTTTTTCATAGTCGGCTAATTCTTTTATTAGCCCTAATAAAGCGGGACAATCGGCTTTGGTTGCTCTGCGAATAATTATCTGCATAAATAATAAATAAGGCGAAATTAAGCCAATGCCTGTTCTAAGTCGGTGAGTAAATCAGCCAGGTTTTCAATGCCAACACTCATTCGGATTAACCCATCGGTAATTCCATAAGCTTTTCTTTCTTCGGAGGTTAATCCGAAATGACTCATGCTTGCCGGATGAGAGATTAAGGTATCCAGTGTTCCCAGTGAAACGGCACGGGTACAAAGTTGAACTTGGTTGATGAATTTTTTTCCGGCTTCCATGCCCTCCTTCAACTCAAAACTTAGCAAAGCCCCCGGATGCTTCATTTGCTTGGCACTCACTGCAAAGTCGGGGTGGGAGGGAAGTCCATTATAGTTTACCTGAGATATCGCCGGATGCTGATACAGATAACTGGCAACTTCCATGGCATTGTGGCAATGCCTTTCCATACGAAGCTCCAGGGTTTTTATTCCTTGGGTAAGTAAAAAAGCATCAAATGGATTGCTATTGGCACCCAGTAACGCATGCCATTTCCAGGCACGTGTTTTCATAAATTCAATGTCTTTACCAATCAGCACACCACCAATGGCAGTGCCATGGCCGTTCAGGAATTTGGTAGTGGAATGAAATACAAAATCGGCTCCATGTAAAAACGGTTGCTGCAAATAAGGGGTGGCGAAAGTATTGTCTACTGATACCTTAATATTTTTTTCACGGGCAATTTGGGCTATGGCTTCAATATCCACACAGCGAATGGTAGGGTTGGAGGGGGTTTCTAGATGCACCAGCCGTATAGATGGATCGGCTAGTATGGCTTCCCTCACTTTATTAAGATCCCGCATATCAATGATGGTAGTTTTAATACCAGCAGGCTGCAAAATTTTTTGCATCAGTTCCTGTGTACCACCGTACAAAGAATAATGGGTAAGTATGGTATCACCTGATTGCAGGGTACTCAAAAACAGGGTTGTCATGGCTCCTTGTCCACTCGCATGCAATAAGGCTTTCAGTTCCAGTGGAGTATCATCATCATTGGCAATGCCAAAAGATTCCAGTGCTGCAATAATTTCTTCTGCCACAGTAAAGCTGGGGTTGCCCCACCTACTGTAAATTTTTGATTTATCCGACCCGGCAAAACGTGCCATGCCTTCTTCTGCAGAATCAAAAGTAAAGGTAGAAGTGGCATAGATGGGGGTAATATGGGCATGATCGGGATGATGATCGTGACCGGTGTGAACGGCAACGGAGCTGATGCCGGTAAGGGGGAAAGATCTTTTCATACGGGTAATTATCAGGATAGTAAATTACAAAACCGGTGCTTATTTTTCGCCATCATAGGCCCAGGTAACCAAGGTAGCGCCCCAGGTAAATCCGCCTCCAAAAGCGGCAAATACCAGGTTATCTCCCTTTTTCAATTGTTTCTCCCAATCCCATAAACAGAGGGGAATGGTTGCGGCTGTGGTATTTCCGTATTTCTGAATATTGATCATCACTTTTTCCTTCGGTAAACCCATGCGATTCGCAGTGGCATCAATAATGCGCAGATTTGCCTGATGAGGAACCAGCCATTGAATATCCTCTCCGGTTAATCCATTGCGTTCGAGCAATTCGGCACTCACATCTGCCATTCCCTTCACCGCAAATTTAAAAACGGGCTGACCATCCTGGAAGGCAAAATGTTCTTTATTCATAACCGTTTCCAAGGTAGCAGGTTTTAAAGAACCTCCCGCTTTCATGTGCAGGTAATCTCTTCCGCTGCCATCTGAGCGTAAAATACTGTCTTTAATTCCCACGGTTGCATCATCGGAGGATTCCAATAAAACAGCGCCGGCTCCATCACCAAAAATAATGCAAGTGGCTCGGTCGGTATAATCAATAATGGCACTCATTTTATCAACCCCCACTACAACCACTTTTTTATATCGGCCACTTTCTATGAACATGGCGGCCGTGCTGAGGGCAAATAAAAATCCACTGCAGGCGGCAGACAAATCATAGCCCCAGGCATTTTTCGCACCCAATTTGTCGCAAATGATGTTGGCAGTTGCCGGAAAAACCATGTCGGGGGTAACTGTTGCGCAAATCAGGCAGTCAATATCCAATGGAGATAAGTTTCGCTTAACCATCAATTCTTCTACTGCTTTTACTGCCATATCGCTACTGGCCTTGCCGGGCTCACGCAAAATTCTGCGTTCCTGAATACCCGTTCGGGAGCGAATCCATTCATCATTGGTATCTACCATTTTCTCCAAATCAAAGTTGGTAAGCTTGGTTTCCGGAACATACCCCCCAACTGCAGTGATGATTGCTCTGTTTTGCATGAATATTTTTATAAATAGGGGGCAAATATCCATCAATTTCCGCTAATAAAGTGTGCTGAACAAATAATGGCTGCTATGAGGTGAATTTCTGAGGATCATCCACCGGGATTGTTAAATAAATCTAAAAGACGAAGGCAATCCATCAATTGGCGTTCCGTAAGCCCTACTTACTGCCCGAATTCACTTATTTTTGAAGGGTATGATAGCTTTTGTTCGCGGAAAATTTGTGCAAAAATCCCCTTCCCGTGTGGTGGTAGATGTGCAGGGTGTTGGATATGAGCTGCAAATCAGTTTACATACCTATTCTGCCATCAGCTCATTGGACGAGGGACTTATTTATACCTATTTACACATTACTGAAAATGCACATACGTTATTTGGATTTCATCATCCCGATGAAAAAGAGATGTTTTTGCACCTCATTAGTGTTTCTGGGGTGGGGGCCACTACTGCCCGTATCATGCTTTCGGGCATGGAGCCACGGGAAATTGCAACAGCCATCGTAAGTGGAAATACCCGGCAGCTGGAAAGTATCAAGGGTATTGGCAAAAAGTCGGCCGAACGACTGATTGTAGAGCTGAAAGACAAACTAGGCAAGCAATTTTCAGGCAGCATGCAAGCTGTAACAGGTGTCTTTTCAACGGTTGAAGGGGATGCTGTGCATGCTTTGGTAGCGCTGGGCATTGGTCGTGTGATGGCAGAACAAGCGGTGAAAAAAACCCTGCAATCCCATTCTGAGGAAATCGGATTAGAAAATTTAATAAAACTGGCTTTACAATCGTTATAAATACATGCATTTCTTCTCTTCATTTAACCAATAAATTGACTGCTATAGCGTTAATTCTACTTAACCAACCCATTGGGATTGAAGCTTTCCGGATTTTATCTCTTAGCCCTCTTACTGATTCTTTCTGCTAACCCGGTTTTGGGTCAGCGTAAAGACACTACCCGTTTTCCTATCAGTGACCGGAGAGGGGATGCTTTTTCTATACCCAGCCGCAACCCTTTTGATCTTCGGGATACATCTTTGGTTAAAAAAAGCATTGAATACGATCCCCGCACCCGTCAGTATTATGTGGTAGAAAAAATTGGCAAAACCAATTACCGAAAGCCTGCAGCCCTCACCTACGATGAATTTTGGAAACTCAGTGCCCGGCAGTCGGAAGCTGCCTATTTTAAAAAACGGGCCGATGCCTTAACAGCGCTGAATAAAAAAACATTTCGGCCGCCCTATCAGGTATACAATAATTTATTCGATCGGATTTTTGGGGTAGGCACCAATGGATGGCCGGCTACCAGGGGCAAAATGTAAACAATCCCACGTTACCGGAACGGGCCCGCAAAAATGGTGGCTTTGATTTCGACATGAACCTGAAGTTGAATGTGAATGCCAGTATTGGAGACAAACTGAAATTCCCGATTAATTACAATACCCTCTCTAACCTCGGCTTCGACAATCAGCTGAAACTAGATTATAAGGGGATGGATGATGAAATCATTAAAAGTTTAGAAGCCGGAAATATTTCCTTTCAGTCGCGGAGTACGCTGATTCCCAGTGCACAAAATTTATTCGGTGCCAAAGCCAAAATGCAGTTTGGTAAAATATTTATAACCGGTGCCATCGCCAATCAGCGCTCTACCCGCCAATCGGTTTCTTTACAGGGAGGAGCTGCTACCCAAAACTTTACCAAAAAGTTAGACGACTACGAAGAGAACCGACACTTTTTGCTGGGCGAGTACTTTAAAAATAATTACAACAAAGCCATGTCTAACCTGCCGGTGATTATGTCGCAAGTGCAGGTTCAGCGAATTGAGGTTTGGGTAACCAACCGCACCGGAGCCACTACTGATGCAAGGGATATTGTGGGTTTGATGGATCTGGCCGAATCGAAACCCTATAATACCAATATCCGACCGCTCAGTAATAGTGAATTTCCCAATAACGGAAACAACGATTTGTATGCTTCCTTGGTTAATAATCCTTCTTCCAGAAATCCAGCCGTAATCAATTCCTTGCTGTTGGCTAAAGGATTGCGGCCAGTTGAAGATTATGAAAAAACTTTTGCCCGTAAATTAAATCCTTCAGAATATTATTTTAATCCGCAAGTAGGATTTGTTTCCTTAAATGTTCAATTGCAGGCGGATGAAGTAT
>JAPLEI010000120.1:9191-13273 GCA_026391195.1 Bacteroidota bacterium
CCTATAACGGACGAGTTTTTCAGGTGGGAGAATTTTCTCAGGATGTAGCACTCGATTCAACCCGGGGTGTACAGAAAGAACTGTTTCTGAAACTACTAAAAGCAACTTCACAAAGAATCAATTTGCCTATTTGGACCTGGATGATGAAAAATGTTTACTCACTTGATTTATTCGGAAGTATTCAACAGGAAGGGTTTCAGCTAAATCTATTGTACGACGATCCGGGTGGAGGTATGAAGCGCTATTTACCGGAGAGCGATCCCAGCGTAATGGGCCGACCTATTTTAAGTGTGCTCAATCTCGACCGCCTGAATGGCCGAAACGATCCTCAGCCAGATGGGGTATTTGATTTTGTGGATGGGTACACGGTATTACCGCGGCAGGGGCGAATTATATTTCCGGTGCTGGAACCTTTTGGTAGAGATTTGGAGCGATTGGCATTTAATGGGCAATCCGCTGCCCTCAAGAAAAAGTATGTGTATTATGCCCTCTACGATTCTATTAAAGCCATCGCACAAACCTATGCCAACCTAAATCGGTTTGTAATGCAGGGACAGGTAAAGGGAAGTGCAGGGGGATCTGAAATTTCTTTAAATACATTCAACGTTCCGCAAGGTTCTGTAACGGTAACTGCGGGCGGGCAACAATTGCGCGAAGGAACTGATTTTATAGTTGATTATAATTTAGGAACAGTAAAAATTATTAATCCCGGCATTCTCAGCTCCAATGTACCCGTTAGTGTGGGGTTTGAAAACAATGCCGGATTTGGCATGCAGCAAAGAAGCTTTACAGGCTTACGCGTAGATTATATTGCCAATAAAAAATTCTCATTAGGCGCAACTGCCGTTAAACTGGCAGAACGGCCTTTCTTTACCAAAACCATGTATGCCGAAGATCCTATTCGCAATACTATGTATGGACTGGATGTAAGTTATAAAACTGATTTACCCTGGCTTACGCGACTATTGGATAAATTACCCAATTATTCTACTAAAACTCGGTCAACATTAAATGCATATGGAGAAGCTGCCGTGTTGAAACCCGGTCACCCCGCACAAATTGGTTCGGGTTCTCAAGGGTTAAGTTTTATAGACGATTTTGAAGGAACTAAAAACAGCATCGATCTCCGGTTTCCGATGGTTGCATGGACGATGGCTTCCACTCCTCAGGGAAATCCATTATTTCCGGAAAGTATCTTGTCTGATTCCATCAACTACAATTTTAACCGGGCGAAACTTGCCTGGTACAATATTGAACCCAACCTACAGGATAAAAACAGTCCGGGTAATCCCCTTCGTAAAAATCTGGAAGAGTTAAGTGATCCTCGCGTAAGACAAGTATATACCAGTGAGTTGTTTCCACAAAGAACTACCAATATCACCGATGTATTAACCACCACTTTCGATTTAGCTTTTTATCCATTTGAAAGGGGCCCTTATAATTATGAGTCTCGTACTACTGAAATAGATATTAATGGTCGTTTGAAAAGACCTGCTGCGCGATGGGGAGGAATCATGCGTTCGATAGACCAAACAGATTTTGAAACTGGCAATCTGGAATATATTGAATTCTGGACGCAGGATCCTTTTATAAAGAATCCTTCTAGTAAGGGGGGTAAGATGTTTATCAATTTGGGTAATGTGAGTGAGGATGTGTTGAAAGATAGTAAGCGGTTTTATGAAAACGGGATGAATACGCCTAATATTCCCAGTGACGTAGACAGTTCCAATACCTGGGGAAAAACTCCCGTGAATCCAATTCAAATTACCCAGGCTTTTAGCAATGATCCCGGAGACCGTGTTTATCAGGATGTGGGATTTGATGGATTAGATGATGATGGGGAGAGAAGGAAGAAAGGGTATGTGTTGCAAAAATTGGCCAACAACTTTGGATCAGGGTCTGCCATCTATCAAAAATCTTTACAAGACCCTGCCAGCGATAATTATATCTGGTACAGAGATGCACAGTTCGATCAGACAGGAACGGGTATCTTAGGTAGATACAAAAACTACAACAACCAGCAGGGAAATTCCCCCATTGCAAATACTGGCGGACAGTTTACCTCTGCAGCAACTTTGTTTCCTGATAATGAAGATTTAAACAGGGATAATACGCTTAACGAAACAGAAGCCTATTACGAATATGAAATCAATGTGAAGCCGGGTATGGATGTAGGGATAACTCCCTATATAACTGATAAGCGCACCGTTACAGTAAATTCTGCCGATGGGGTAACCCGAACCGAAAACTGGTTTTTGTTTCGCGTTCCCATACGAGGATTTTCTAGACGGGTGGGGAATATTCCAGATTTCAAATCGATCCGCTTCGCTCGTTTATTTTTAACGGGATTTGAAGATTCTGTGGTAATGCGTTTCGCAACGTTTAATCTGGTGAGAAATCAGTGGAGACAATTTACCTATCAGTTAGATACAACCGGAACATATACGCCATTGGTAAATAGTGCCGGAACTACCTTCAATACCCTGGCCGTAAATCTGGAAGAAAATTCGGCCCGTCAGCCGGTAAATTACATCATGCCACCCAATGTAGAAAGGATGCAGTTGCTGAGTAATAATGGCGTAAATATTCAGCAGAACGAACAGGCAATGAGTTTACAGGTAGCCAACCTTTACACCGGTGAATCGCGTGCGGTTTTTAAAACCTTTACTTGGGATATCCGGCAATTTGGGCAACTCTCCATGTATATACATGCTGAGTCTGTAAAAGGGCAACGGCCGATTCGTGATCGGGAGTTGAATGCGGTGGTGCGCATTGGTCAGGACTTCTTGAATAATTATTACGAAATAAAAATACCGTTGAAAGTTACCCCTGCGGGATTTTATGTAAAGGGGCAGGAAGAGCAGGTATGGCCATCGCAGAATAACCTGGATATAGTTCTGAGAGAGCTGATTAATTTAAAGATGCGAAGAAATGCAGCAGGTCATCCTTTGAATGTGATTTACCGCAATTCACTTGACAGTAGTAAAGTGATATCAATTTTAGGAAATCCCAATTTGGGGGCCATCAGCGGTATTTTGATTGGGGTAGAAAATCCCTTTAAGCCCGATGGACCTGTTCAGCATGCCGAAATATGGGTAAATGAATTGCGCTTGTCGGCCTTAAATGAAGAAGGAGGATGGGCTGCCTTAGGTAGGATGGATATCACCCTGGCCGATTTAGGAAGTATAACGTTGGCGGCCAGTAACCGAAGTCAGGGCTTTGGAACCATTGAGCAGCGCGTAAATGAACGGGCAAAAGATAATTTATTTCAGTTTGATGTGGCAGCAAATATTGACGCCGGAAAATTATTTCCTAAGCGGTTACGATTAACCTTGCCGGTGTATGCCAGTTTAAACCGAACCGTAATTACCCCACAATTTGATCCCTTTGATTTAGATGTTCGACTAAAAGATAAACTCAGTATTCTAAATAAGGCACAACAAGATTCTTTACGAAATGCGGCCATAGAACAAACTACTATTAAAACCATCAACTTCACCAATGTTCGCTTTGGTTCTGCCAATGGGCGCCCGGGTTTGTTTAAACTGAGTAATTTTGATTTTAATTATGCCTACTCAATTACAGAACAAAGTAGCCCCTTGATTCAACAAAATAATATTGCCCGACACCGAGGTGGCATTGGATATACTTTTGCAGGCAGTGAAAAGTTTGTAGAGCCCTTTAAAAAACTCATCACCAATCGATCGCCCTGGTTAAGTTTACTGAGAGATTTTAATCTGAACCTTAAGCCATCCACCCTCAGCTTCCGATCTGATATAAACCGGCAGTTTGGCGAATTCATTCCGCGGGTAATCAATACTCCGGGTAATACCATCAATAAAGTAGATACCACCTACGATAAGTTTTTCACTTTCGACCGGTATTATCGATTTGGCTGGAAACCGGCACGGTCTATCAGTTTTGATGTAAATGCAGTTGATAATGCGCGAATTGATGAACCCAATGGCCGGATTGATACCCGAGATAAAAAAGATACGGTGCGGACTAACTTTTTCAAGGGTGGACGCAATACGATATATCAGCAAAAAGCAACCCTCAGTTATACGCATCCACTGAATAAG
>JAPLEI010000120.1:13303-26332 GCA_026391195.1 Bacteroidota bacterium
ATAATTGGATTGGTGCCAGTAGATTGGCAATTACCCAAGGAAATATCATTGAAAATTCGCAGGATAATAACTTCAATGCGCAGTTAAATTTTACATCCCTGTATAACAAATCAAAATGGCTGCGTGCTTTAGATAATATTCCTCCACCCAAGCCTCCCAAAGATCCCAACCAAAAAAAGCAAATGGGGCCGCAACCCACTTCCACCAATGCATTGGGAACCGAAATACCTACTCGTGAGGAAGTGATAAAAGGACTGAAAGGAAAAAAGAAACGCCAGGCCTTAAAAAAGTGGCGGCAAATGAAACGCGATGAGCGAACAGCACAACGCCTGTTAAAAGCAGGTCAGCCACTGGAATTAAATGGAGCAGAGCGGGCGGCCGGCCGTTTGTTAACGATGGTAAAAAATGTTTCCGTTACCTATTCGGAAAATTATCGCAGCAGAATTCCGGGTTATTTAGACAGTACTCAGTTTTTAGGACAGAATTGGAAGAGTAGTTCGCCGGGTATGGATTATGTATTCGGCAAACAGCCCGATACCAATTGGCTGAATAAAAAAGGGCAACAGGGAATTTTAACAAGGGATAGTACATTCAATTTATTATTCCGGCAAAATTTTGAGCAGCGGCTCGGTATCACTGCACAAATAGAACCTATTCGAGATTTACGGATAGAAGTAAACCTCGAAAAGTCGTTCTCAAAAGAGTTTTCCGAATTATTTAAAGATACCACCGGTAACAGTGGACTTAACCACTTGGGTCCACTGGCCAGTGGGGGCTTCAGCATTTCGTATATCGGATTCAATACCCTGTTCGAAAATTTCAATCCCAATGAAATTTCCGCCACTTTTAAAAGGTTCCAAGATTACCGGCAAGTAATTTCCGGAAGGGTTGCAGAGGCGAACCCCTATTGGAAAGCCCTTGCCCCTGGTCAGCAATATACGGCTGATGGATATGCCAAGGGATATGGACGTTATTCGCAGGATGTATTATTGCCGGCATTTATTGCAGCTTATTCAGGAGCAGATCCTTCTAAAATTTCATTGTTACAGCAATCCAATCCAACCATACGAGCAAATCCTTTCGGGGGCTTCCTGCCCAAACCCAACTGGCGGTTAACTTACTATGGATTAACTAAAATAGAAAGCGTATCTAAAATTTTCAGCAACGTAAGTGTAACACATGGCTATAATGGCAATTTAAGCATGAACAGCTATAATAGTGCGCTCTTGTATAGAGATCCATTCCGTTTTAATGCTCCCGGATTTATTGATACGGTAAGTGGAAATTTCGTTCCTTTCTTCCTGGTGCCTAATATTACTATGCGCGAAAGCTTCGAACCTTTGATTGGCATAGATCTTACCACCAATAGTCAAATGAATATCCGTTTCGAGTATAAAAAGAGCCGTCAATTGAGTTTGAGTTTGATAGATTATCAGTTAAGTGAGAGCAGGAGTACCGAATGGAATTTTGGTTTTTCGTGGAGAAAAAATGGCATTAAACTCCCATTTGCCATACCGTTTACAAAAGGTACAAAGCGGTTAGAGAATGATGTGAACTTCCGGATAGATTTGGCTATGCGGGATATGGCGATGAGTAACAGCCGGCTCGACCAGTCCAATGCATATGGAACGGGCGGACAGAAAGAAATCACCATACAGCCCTCTATCGATTATGTAGTAAATAAGCGCGTGAGCCTGAAGTTCTTCTTCGATCAGCGAAGGGTTACCCCCTATATATCCACTTCGGCACCAATTACCAATACAAGGGCAGGCGTGAATGTGCGCATATCCCTGGCTCAATAGCTCAACTAGCTTTTACGGAAAGTCCATTTAATCATTTCTTTCCAGGTAATCTTTTTACCATACATTAAAATACCAATTCGATAAATTTTTGCTGCTACCCAGGTAGTACCCAAAAAAGTTACGATTAACAGTACCATACTGATAATCAGTTGGGCAACCGTAACCCCTTCTGGAATACCATGGGCAATTCTTGCCATCATTACAATAGGGGAAGTGAAAGGAAATAAGCTACCAAAAATGGCCAGACTGCTATTGGGATCATTCACGGCTTTCGTCATGATAACGATTGCAAAAATGATGGGCATCATAATGGGGAATAATAGACTTTGTGCATCCTGTGGATCTTCATTAACAGCACTGCCTACCGCTGCAAACAGGGAAGAGTATAAAAAATATCCTCCTAAAAAATAAAAAATAAAGCAACCAATAATTAAAGGAAAATTAATAGTCTGTAAGCCTTCCATAAAGTGAGATAGTCCACCACTACTCTGCACTGCGTTAGCAGCCTGTGCGCCCGCTGAAGGCATGGGTTGTTGCTGAACTGTTGAAGCTAGTTCCGGAAAAATAAGTGGTAAGGCAAACTGGATACCAAATACCAATAAAAACCATATTAAAAACTGCACCAATCCAACCATTCCAATTCCGGTGATTTTTCCCATCATTAATTGAAAAGGTTTTACACTGCTCACAATTACTTCCGCTATCCGGCTCACTTTTTCTTCCATTACTCCCCGCATTACCATTGTGCCATACACAAATAAAATAATGTAGATCAGAAACCCAGCAATCATACCAACCAGATAACTGATACCCACTTTTGAATCAGTTTCTTTTTGTCCAGATACCGAGGTGAATTTTATAGGATCTTTTTGATGTTGAATACTGTCGATCTGTGCTTTGGAAACATTCAGCATCAGCAATCTTTTTTCTTCTAAAACCTTCCCGATGGTGCGCTCAATATCTTCTCGGGTAAGCATGCCTAATGTTTTGCCCGAACGGAGTTCTACAGAGTCTCCTCGGGTTATATCAAAACCGGCAGGAATATAGATATAGGCCTCATAGGTATGATTGTCTAATTGCTTTTTCAGGGTTGTTGTATCAGACTGTACAAATTTAAAAGTGATTTCATTTTTTTTGTTTTCCAGTTTACCCGAAAAAACATTGGCTTGGTCCAGCACCGCAATAGAAAAATGGTCAGTTGATTTAATCTGAAAATAGATAAGTGCAGCATAAAAAGCAGCAATCAAAAGGGGTACCCCAATAGTAGTAAGTAAAAAAGTTTTTTTCTGAACGCGGGTGAGAAATTCCCGGCGGGCAACTAATAGTATTTTGTTCATATAAATATAGTTAGCAGGTAGCGGTTAAATTAATTATTGGATGATTGAAATGCCCTTGCAGTAGCCTGGGTTCCTTCCACCAAGTGGATGAATATATCATTGAGTGAGGGTAAAATTTCATGAAAGGATTCAATGGTTTGTGACTGATTGATAAAATATTGCAGCACATCATTGGATAGGATTCCTTCTTGTAGTTTTACCGTTAAAGCATTTTCTGTGTGATCTACCACATGAAATAAGCTGCTTTCTGGCGGCTGAATTGGCTCCGCTAAGCGGATATAAAATTTATTTTCTTTGAATTGTTGTTTGATGTCTTGCACAGTTCCATCGAGCATTTTCGAACCCAGGTTCATCAATACAATATGGTCGCAGATTTCTTCAACTTGTTCCATCCGGTGCGTACTGAAAATAATGGTACTTCCCTTTTTGGCTAGGGAATAAATTTCATCCTTAATCAGATTTGCATTCATAGGATCCAATCCACTAAAGGGTTCATCCAGTATTATTAATTTGGGTTCGTGTAGCACAGTAACAACAAATTGTAATTTCTGGCTCATGCCCTTACTAAGGTCTTCTACTTTTTTGTTCCACCAGGTTTGCATTTCCAGTTTCTCGAACCAATACTTAATTTTTTGCTGGGCTTCCTGCTTGCTCAGTCCTTTTAATTGGGCCAGGTACATTACCTGCTCTCCAATTTTCATTTTTTTATACAGCCCTCTTTCTTCGGGCATATAGCCGATTTGTTGCACATCTTTTAAGGGGTTAAAGGGTTTGCCATCGAAGATGATTTCTCCTTGGTCGGGATAAAAAATACCGGTAATCATTCTTAGCAGCGTTGTTTTACCGGCACCATTGGGTCCGAGTAAGCCAAATATGCTCCCTTTTTTTACGGAAAAACTGATGTCGTTCACAGCTTTTTGTCCGGAATAGTGCTTTTGAAGATGGTGGAGATCCAACATAATATACGTATTTAAAAAATAATGATTCAAAAATGATATTTCTCTAAAATAAGTCTAGTACACTTCTACTTGTAGCTATTTTACGTAAAATCTTACAACCGGGGGGGGGATTTGTTTACTTTTGTATTTCAACCCAAATCTATGCGTTTTTTTTTATCGCTCTCCCGCTCAAGTGTATTAGTAGTTCTGTTATTGTTAACGGGAAGTTGGGGATTTCTGGTGCATCGTACCATTAATCAATTGAGTATTTACGAATTGCCGGGGGCGATGGGTCCGTTCTTTTATAAGAATATGGACTATCTGGTTTATCAGTCACCCCGGCCCGATTTGCGCCGAAATACGGATATGGCGGAGGCGCCCAGGCATTTTATTGATTTGGAATTATATGGAAATGATATTCCCACTGCTTGGCCGGATGCGGCAAAGCGCTATGGGATGGATAGTTTACAAAAAGCAGGTATAGTTCCCTATCACATTCTGTGGATGAAGCAACGCTTGACCGCTGCATTCAGTGGTTTGGATAAAGACAGCATATTATTTTATGCGGCGGATTTGGGTCATTATATTGCTGATGCGATGGTGCCTTTACATACAACAGAAAATTATGATGGGCAGTTAACCAACCAGAAGGGGCTGCACAGTTTATGGGAATCTATGGTTCCCGAATTAGAAATTGTGAATTATCAATTATCATCTTCGCACCGGGCGGTGTACCTGAAAAATCCCGAAAAAGTTATTTGGAAATCTGTTCGGGCCGCTGCGGCGCTGGTGCCCGATTTGTTGCAAAAAGAGCGGGAGGTTTCTGCTTCTTTTACAACCGAGCAGAAATACCGGGTTCAAATGCGCAATGGGAAGGAGAGCAGAAGTTATACCACTGCTTTTGCCAAAGCATATGCAGCCCGCTTGGGCAATACGGTTAATCAGCAACTATTGGTGGCAACCGATTTACTGGCCGACTTCTGGTATACCTGCTGGGTAGATGCGGGTAAGCCAGATTTAACTGCTATTACGGGCACTTTTACCGAGGCGGATCAGGCGCAATATCAGCGGGAGATTGGACTATTTTCTGGCAATCAGCTGCTTCCCGCGAATCTTTTGCAGGCTCGCTCGCCAAAGTATCAGGGGGGAAATGGCTATTAATAGCCGGCATTAGGTATAAATACTCGATTTTTTAGCGTATTTTTTCGGGTACTGATTCGTTGTTTTTGCTATATTTTGTAATCCTAAATTGATAACAAAATCCGGAAAACAGCTCTATGCATCTATACCTGTATATTGCCCTGGAGTTAATCTGCACAGGATTAGCCATTCGATATTACGCTGCCCTCCGCTATTTTAAATTAGCCGGATTACTCCCATTTTTGTTGTTGATTACGCTGGCAGAGATGCTGGCAATCTGGCAAAAGGAGGTTTTGCAGGTGAGCACTTATGGAACCAATTATGGGGTGGCGCTGGTAGAATTATTTTTTTATAGTTTTTTGTTTATGCGTTTCACTAGTCACCGATTTTTGAAGCGGATGATTCAGTGGTTACTGCCAGTGGTTTTTTTTATTTTACTAGTAGGATATTGGTTTTATACTACCCGGTATTTGGCATTTTACTATAGTTTAATTATAGAGGGATTTTTTCTAACTGCCTGTGCCCTGGGCTATCTGTATTTTCAGTTTGAGGAAGATCGGGCGGAGCATCCATCACTAGATCCGGTGGGATGGATAGCAATTGGTGTGATGATATTTTTTTCGGGAATCAGTATTGTTTTCTCTTTGTATGAGTTTATCCGGTCGCAGCAGATTGTTATAGGAGGTGAGCAGATTTACAACCTCATACCCCGAATATTAAGTATTGTTTTATATTCCTGTATTTCAATGGCAATTATAACATGCAAAACAAATTTCACATCGTCGTCAGCATCCTGATTGCAACGGCATTCATTTTTTTGTTTGCGTTTGCAACCTTGTTGTTTTATTTTCAGTTTACCCGCAAAAAACAGCGCTTGCAATTACGTGAGCAGTTACTGGAAAAAAAGTATCAGCAAGAATTAATGGAGGTAGGCAGGGAAGTGCAAGAGCATACTTTTCAAAGCATCTCACAAGAGATTCATGATAATGTTGGCCAGCTGCTGAGTTTGGCTAAACTTAACCTGAGTATACTGGCCATGGACCATAGTAAGGTGGAAGCTATTAACGACATCCGGGATCAGATTTCTGAAGCTATTCATCAATTGCGACAAATTAGTTTGGGTTACCAGGGAGATCGATTGTTAGAAAATGGCTTATTAAATGGAATACAGTTTTTGATTCAGCAATTAAAAAAAACCGGCCTGTTTCAAATTCATTTTCAAGCTGGCCCTTCCTACTTATACATCGGTAACAATGATGGTTTATTTGTTTTTCGAATTTTTCAAGAGTTGATGCAAAACATTATCCGTCATTCCGGTGCCACCGATATTTGGGTGGAGGTGTATGAAAATGAAAACAATTATCAGTTTGTAGTTCGGGATAATGGACATGGATTTCAATCAAACCAACACCCTGAGAATATGGGGTTAGGTTTGCGAAGCATCCGGCACCGGGCAGAATTGATAGGCGCCGATTTGCAAATAGAAACTACCTCGGGCAAGGGCACCCAAGTTACGCTAACCTGTAAAAAAACATCCGATGATAACCTTGGCTTTGGCAGATGATCATACCCTATTTCGAAAAAGTATGGCTGCGCTGCTCGAATTAGTAGGTGATTTTCAAGTTGTATTTCAGGCAGCAAACGGTAAGGAACTGATAACCTATTTAGAGCAGTCCGCTGGTCCTGATCTTGTGCTGCTAGACGTATCAATGCCCATTATGAATGGCCCCGAAACCTGTCGCTGGATTCAGCAAAATCGGTCCGATTGCAAAGTAATTGCACTGAGTATGTTGAGAATCGAAACGATTATCATCAGTATGTTGCGCAGTGGTGCACGTGCGTATCTGTTAAAAGATGCTGAGCCGGATGAGTTGATTCGGGTTCTAAGGGAAGTGCATCAAAACGGTTTTTCCCATAACGAATTGGTTCCCAAGCCCGAAATACCGGTTACCGATAAGGCGATTCCTAATTTTTCCGATCAGGAATTGGTATTTATGCGTTGGGCCTGCACCGATAAGTCGCATAAAGAAATAGCAGCCATCCTGCATTTAAGTCCCCGAACCATTGATGGATATCGCGACAGCCTTTTCAAAAAATTAGGGGTGAATTCGCGGGTGGGAATTGTATTATTTGCCCTCCGAAATGGTATTATACCCCTCTAATTATCAGCGGGTTGTTTAAAATACAGGGTTTTTCCTGTTTTTTCCTGCCCTGCAATCTAATAGGTTTGTATCGTAAACTAAGAAGCATAAGGTTTTAGTTAAGTTGAACCGGGCAGAAACTGCTTTTGATTCCTGGGGGGGAATTCTGAGGCAAGGTTTCTGCCCTATTTTTTTGGATATCCATAGCGCTCAGCAATTGCATTCGCAACGCTTTCCCCATCCATGGCTGCACTTACAATTCCGCCTGCATAGCCGGCTCCTTCCCCGCAGGGATAAACATTGTCAAGTTGCGGATGGGTTAATTTATCCGGATTTCTGGGTATTCGAACCGGTGAGGAGGTTCGGCTTTCCGTAGCAACCATAATTGCTTCTTCGGTTAGGTATCCCCTCATTTTTTTCCCAAAAAGCTTACATCCTTCTCGCAGCGTATTTGCAATAAAATTGGGCAGTATCTCACCCAAATCGCAGGCATGGGTACCCGGAATATAACTGCAGTGAGGTAAGGAGGCGGAAGAATGTTTGCGAACAAAATCAGTCATTCTTTGAGCCGGAGCTACCAAGTGGCCACCTCCCACCAGAAAGGCTTTCTGCTCAATCGCCTGCTGAAATCGCATCAATAACAAGGGATCATCTGCATTAACTGTTTTGTTGCCAAAATAAGTATAGGCATCCGCCACACCAACTTGCACTACCAGTCCACTATTCGAATACGGATTATTTCTTTTACTGGGGCTCCAGCCATTTACCACCAATTCGCCCGGTGCCGTTGCAGCCGGGGCAATGATACCTCCTGGGCACATACAAAAACTAAACACTCCTCGCGTATTAACCTGTTCTACCAAGCTGTACGAAGCAGGAGGAAGCAGCGGACCTCTGGTGGGGGTATGGTATTGTATCGAATCAATCAACGATTGTGGATGCTCTATTCTTACGCCCAAGGCAAAGGGTTTGGCTTCCAGCAACCAGTGGTTATTTTTAAATAAGGTATAGATATCTCTGGCAGAATGACCGGTTGCTATAATTACGGCATCGGCCTCTAAAATTTCTCCGGTATGGGTAATTACTTTTTTTATTTGTTGGCCATCTGCTACTAAGTTGGTTACTTTTTTTTCTAATAAATACACACCCCCATGAGCTTCAATCGCATGCCGCATAGCGGTGATAATTTGGGGTAGTTTATTGGTGCCGATATGCGGGTGCGACTGATATAAGATATTATCTGGGGCCCCAAACTGATGAAATAGTTGCAGGATACGTTGTATGCTGCCTCGTTTACTGCTGCGGGTATACAATTTTCCATCACTGTAAGTACCAGCCCCTCCTTCGCCAAAGCAATAATTACTTTCAGCATTTACAATACCCGATTTATTCATGAGGGCCAGGTCGCGTCGGCGGGCTCTTACTTCTTTTCCCCGCTCAACAATAATTGGCCGAATACCCATTTCTAGCAAGCGAAGGGCGGCAAATAGTCCTGCAGGGCCACCGCCAATAATGATTACGGAATGGGCAGCTTTTTCTACGGATTTCCAAGTGATGGGTTGATAGGGTTGAAGGCTGGGCGGCTCATCAAGGGTAACTTCTACTGTGCTATTGATTCGAATTTGGCGGGGATTGCGGGCGTCGATGGATTCTTTGATGCGTCGATAGCCGGTAATACGCGATGAATCAACTGCTAGGTGTTGTGAAAGAATAGATAAATAAAGGGTATCGTTATATGCCTCCTCGGCAGATATCCGGAGTTGAAGGGTATGTATCATAAGGTTAGGTGTTTATCCTAAAACCAATGAAAAATAATGAAATCTAAAATGGCAAATCATCCAACTGCTCAGTGGGCGAAGCCGGTGGCATATCGTTATAATTCGAACTTTCTCCGGAAGCAGCTGAGGGATTCATTTTTACGGTTTCCATTTTCCAGGCATCCAGATTGGTGATATAACCCTCTCTGCCATCCCGGCTCCAATGAGAACCCTTTATGTTAAAAAACACTTTCACTTCATCTCCCAAATTAAATCGATCGGGAAGGGCAGTTTTATCCTGCACACATTGAAATTTGATAAAATTGGTGATAGTTCTACCATTAATATCCTCCGATTTTTCAATTACAAATTCACGGGTTTTGAAAGTTTCGGAACGCTGCATTACTTCCATTTTGGCAGTCAGTTTTCCGGTTAATTCGTACGACATATACTCTAATTTAATCTACAAAAGTACGAATAATTTACGGGATGAATTGTGCAAAAAAAAATCTGTCATTCATCCGGAAAAATTATATTTTGCACATCCAATCTCCTATGAGCAAACGTATATACGTATACACTATTCCCGTGCTGTGTTTGTATGCCTGCCAGGCAGTTCAACCTCTTCGTGTTCAGCATACCTATTATCCGCTAAATCAGCAGTTGTCCACCGATTCGGCCCTAACGAATTTATTGAATAATTACCGTCAAAAATTGCGGGATACACTCAATTCAGTGGTGGCGTTTTCGTATCAAAACTGGTTCAATAAGCCCCCTGAATATGCGCTCGGAAATTTATTGGCCGACGCAATGGTTACTAGCTCCCCAACATCCGAAACTCTTTCGGCCGAAATAGCCATCGTGCAGGAGAAAAAAATCCGCGGGTATTGGCCTAAGGGAAATATTCGATTGGAACAGTTTTTTCGTTTACTGCCGGCGGATGAGTTTTGGTGGATGTACGAAGTTCGAGGAAAAGATTTGCTGCCAGTAATCGAAAAGCTTTCCACCAAAGGCGGATGGGCGGTTTCGAAAGGAACGAATATTGGCATCAGCCAAGGTAAATTAGTATCTATACTTATACTGGGCAAACCGCTTGAGTTAGAGAGGGTCTATAGAATGGCTGTTTTGGAAGAAAATTCCCAAGCAGGATTAATTGCACCAGAACTAAGGCAGGGTAGTTGGATGAGTACGCTTTTGGTGCGCGATGCAATGGTGAACTATTGCCGTAAAATTACCCTGTCAGGTAAACCCCTTTCTATTCACACCGATAAACGAATATATGTACTGGATTAACCGTCGGAATTTTATACGCAATACTGCTTTAGTGGGCTTGGGCGCTGCATCTTTTGGGGGCGGGTCACTTTTTGCCAGGCCTGCGGCGGAGCGGCGCTTGGTTTTATTACATACCAATGATATGCATAGCAGGCTAGATCCTTTTCCTATGGATGGAGGAAAATATCAGGGTATGGGCGGATTAGAAGCCCGGGCTTCGGTTATTCAGCAAATTCGAAATGAAGGGTATCCGGTTTTATTGGTAGATGCCGGGGATATTTTTCAGGGAACTCCCTATTTTAATATGTTTAAGGGTGCCCCTGAAATAGCGGCGATGACGCGTATGGGGTATGATGCGGCTACCCCAGGCAGCAGCGACTTTAGTGCTGGCTTAGAAAATCTAGCAACCCAATGGAAATTGGCTGGATTTCCTTTGTTGGCCTGTAACTATGGAGTTACGGAAACACCGCTGGAAAATATTTTATTCCCCTACCATATAATTGTGAGAGAAAATATAACCATTGGTGTGTTAGGGGTTGGGATGGATCTAAAGGGTCGAGTGCCGGAGGGTTTGATAAAAGGTATCGAATACCGCGATCCGATAAAATGTGTAAATGAAACTACCAGCCTATTAAAGAAAAAGGGTTGTGATTTAGTGGTATGCCTTTCTCATTTGGGAGACTATTACAATGATGGGAACATGAGCGATGCAATTTTAGCGAAAGAGAACATAGGGGTAGATATCATCATAGGTGCACATACCCATCGTTTTTTTCAGCAACCCCGCCGGTATGTTAATAAAGGGAGTGGGGATACCTTGGTAAGTCAAATGGGGTGGGGAGGGGTTCAGATGGGTAGAATTGACTATTTTTTTCCTAAATCCGGAACTAATAAAACGTTGAAAGCTAATAGGGTAGCACTAGATAAAAAAAACGCAGAATAAAAAATTTTTTTTTCAACATAAAACCTACACATTCGCATTCCCAAGTAACTTTTTTTAGTTATCCACAATTACTGAAAAAACACTAACTTGAAGGCGCTGAAAATAATTCAATAACTCAACATAAATTTCTTCATTATCGTATGGCTAAGAACGCTGAAACAATCTGGGTAAATTGCTTAAGTATTATTAAGGACATTGTGGAATGGCAGCATTTTAAAACTTGGTTTGAGCCGATTAAGCCACTGGAGTTAAAGGATAATGTTTTATTGATTCAGGTTCCTTCTCAATTTTTTTTCGAATACCTCGAAGAGCATTATGTAAACCTGCTTGCCAAAACCTTGAAGCGTGAGTTGGGCAAAGAGGCGCGTTTAGAATATCGTATTTTAGTAGATAGTGGTAATGGCAATAGCCGATCTGGTTCAATGGATGTTCCGGCCAGCCACATGAAAACCTACAATAATAATGAGATGAATTTTCCACTGGTGATTGACAATCCGGTGAAGAATCCCTTTGTTATTCCGGGTTTAAAGAAAATGCAGATAGATCCACAGCTGAATCCCATTTATACCTTCGATGCCTTTGTAGAGGGCGACTGTAACCGCGTTGCTCGCCGGGCTGGCAAAACCGTTGCGGAAAAGCCTGGAAACAACTCGTTTAACCCATTGGTTATATATGGTGGGGTAGGTTTGGGAAAAACCCACCTGGCTCAAGCTATCGGCAATGAAGTGAAGCGCCAGCACCCCGGTAAAGTGGTACTATATGTAAGCAGTGAAAAATTCATCAATCAATTTCAAGATCATAGTCGCAACAATGCTATTAACGACTTTATACATTTTTATCAGTTAATAGATGTGCTGATTATAGATGATGTTCAGTTTTTCAACAGGGCCGAAAGAAGTCAGGATGCCTTTTTTGCCATCTTTAATCACCTGCACCAGAGTGGAAAGCAGCTGGTATTAACGTCCGACAAGGCACCCAAAGATCTGGATGGCATGCAGGAGCGTTTATTAAGTCGTTTCCGCTGGGGATTAAGTGCCGACTTACAAATTCCCGATTATGAAGTGCGCATAGAAATTCTAGAAAAAAAGATGAAGAACGACGGCCTAGAAATGCCGCGGGATGTGGTAAAATATGTGGCGTATAATATCAATACCAATGTACGTGAGCTGGAAGGGGCTTTGATATCATTATTGGCACAATCTAGCCTGAATAAAAAAGAAATTGATGTTGAGCTTGCTAAAAAGGTATTACGCAATTTTGTGAAGACCAGCAGCAAAGAAATTACCATAGACGCGATACAAAAAATGGTATGTGAGTACTTTGATGTATCGTACGACAAGCTCTTGCACAAAACCCGTAAGCGGGAGATTGTTCAGGCTCGTCAGATTACGATGTATCTGGCAAAAGCGTTTACCAAAAATTCATTGAAGAATATTGGTGAACATTTTGGGGGCAGAGATCATACCACGGTGATCCATTCTTGTCAAACTGTGAAGGATTTGATGGATACCGATTCTTTTTTCCGTGAAAATGTAATGGAATTAACGCAAAAAGTTCAGTTGGCTGCCATGTAAGGCGTTTGGGAAGAAGTTCCCATTCACTTACAGTTATTTTTGGCAAATCACTGAAGGAAAACTATTTTTGCAACCCCACAAGGGTAAGGTGAGGGGGGTGAGTGGCTAAAACCAGTAGTTTGCTA
>JAPLEI010000089.1 GCA_026391195.1 Bacteroidota bacterium
GCTACCTGGGACAACTACGTGGTTGTTTCTCCCGCTTTGGCACGTACCCTTTTGAAAATTGATTTGAATGATAATGGACAGGCCGATGCCTATGAAGTGAACCCACCCAAAAAAGTGGTGAAAGTTACCTGCAATGGCCAGTCGGTAGAATTACCCGCCCTGATTATTCCCGGAACCCATCCCGACACCATTGGTATTGCGGTAGGATACGGACGTACGGAAAGACTGGGTAAATCTGTTGTAGGTACCGGTAAGAATGCCTATCCAATGAGTAGCCTGAATGGAAATTCGGTTAGCCTGGTACAAGGAAATGTTGAAATTACCCTTACCACTGAAACCTATCCGGTAGCGCTTACCCAAACCCATAGCCGCTACGATACGGCCCAGGGTAATCGTACTGAGGTAATGAAAGAGATAACCCTGGCTGAATATAAGCACCATCCAACCGAAATCCGCGATGAGCGCCAAGCTGAATTGGCTCCTTGGGGTGGGTTAGAAAATTTTGAAAAGCAGGGAACCATTTATCCGGTGTTCGATCGTCCGGGTATTCGTTGGGGTATGAATGTAGACCTCAATGCCTGTAACGGTTGTGGCGCATGCGTGGTTGCTTGTAATGCAGAAAATAACGTTTCTGTGGTAGGTAAGCCCGAAGTACTGCGCGGTCATGAAATGCATTGGTTGCGCATCGATCGCTACTTCAGCGGTGATATGGATAACCCCAATGTAGTATTCCAACCTATGATGTGCCAACACTGCGACAATGCTCCTTGTGAGAACGTTTGTCCGGTAGCCGCGACCAACCACAGCAGCGAGGGCCTCAACCAAATGACCTAGTGCGTCGTTTCAACTGGGCCGATTATACCGGTTCCGACAGCTTTGCAAATAATCAGGTAGGTATTGTGAATGATGTAGTACTCGATATGAACGACGATCTTACCCGCATGGTACTGAATCCGGATGTTACAGTTCGTTCCAGAGGGGTGATTGAAAAATGTTCTTTCTGTGTTCAACGTTTACAAGAGAGCAAACTGAAAGCCAAAAAAGAAAGTCGTCCACTGGAAGATACAGATTTAAAAGTGGCTTGTCAGCAGTCTTGCCCTACCAACGCCATCGTGTTTGGAAATGCCAATAACCAGCACAGTGCCATCAGTATTACCAGAAAGGAAAATCCGAATCGCCAGTTTTATGTGTTAGAGCAATTACACGTATTGCCTAATGTTAGTTACCTGGCAAAAGTGAGAAACCTGGAAGAAGAAAAAAAAGAAGCATAATAACCGGTCAACAAGAAACTTATCCGAATTGATAAACCATGCAAATGGTAATCCGGGAACAATAAAAAAGACGAGATGCATTTAAAGTACGAATCACAGCTCAGGGAACCATTGGTGATGGGAAATAAAGACTTTCACCAGGTAACGGAAGACATCGTTCGCCCCATTGAAGCTAAGCCCAGTAAGTTATGGTATATAGGTTTCTATATCGCCGTAGCACTTTTACTGTTTGGTATCTATTCCATTTATCGGGATGTAACCTATGGTATTGGTCAGTGGAACCTGAATAAAACCATTGGATGGGGTTGGGACATTACCAACTTCGTATGGTGGGTAGGTATTGGTCACGCCGGTACCCTGATTTCTGCTATCTTATTATTATTCCGCCAGGGTTGGAGAACGGGTGTTAACAGGGCGGCTGAAGCCATGACCATCTTCGCGGTAATGTGCGCTGGTCAGTTCCCTATCTGGCACATGGGTAGAGTTTGGATGGCTTTCTTCGTATTACCTTATCCCAATACTCGCGGACCACTCTGGGTTAACTTTAATTCCCCTTTGTTGTGGGACGTATTCGCTATCTCAACGTATTTTACCGTATCGCTGCTTTTCTGGTACAGTGGTTTAATTCCCGATTTGGCTACTGTTAGAGACCGGGCATTTACCAAGCTGCGTAAGAAATTATATGGAATCGCTTCCTTCGGCTGGACGGGCTCTACTAAACACTGGCAGCGCCACGAAAGTCTTTCACTGGTATTGGCCGGCTTAAGTACCCCGCTGGTATTATCGGTACACACCATTGTATCCTTCGACTTTGCCACTTCCGTTGTACCGGGTTGGCATACCACCATCTTCCCTCCCTACTTCGTAGCAGGAGCCATCTTTTCGGGATTTGCTATGGTGCAGTCTTTGATGGTAATTATCCGCAAGGTATTTAACATGGAAGAATACATCACGCTGGGTCACATTGAGGCGATGAATAAAATCATCGTATTAACCGGATCGATTGTGGGTATTGCTTATCTCACTGAATTATTCATGGGATGGTATAGCCAGAATAAATACGAAGGCTACACTTTCTGGTACAGCCGTGCTTACCTGTTCAGTCCTTATGGCTGGAGCTACTGGGGTATGATGGCTTGTAACGTATTAAGTCCGCAAATTTTCTGGTTCCGCAAAATGAGAAGAAACGTGTTTGTTACTTTCTTCATGAGCGTAATTGTAAATATTGGTATGTGGTTCGAGCGTTTTGTAATTATCGTAACCTCTTTGTATCGCGATTATCTGCCTTCTAGCTGGTCGGTTTATTATAGTCCTACCATTTGGGAAATTGGCTTCTACCTGGGAACATTTGGTTTGTTCTTCACTTGTTTCTTCCTGTTCGCCAAATACTTCCCGGTAATTGCGGTGGCGGAGATTAAATATGTGTTGAAGACTTCCGGGGAAGGATTTAAAAACAAAATGGATAAAATTGAAGAGCAGCCGCTCGACACATTTATCCACGATAATGCGCATGCACATTAATTTATTTAATAACTAAATTTCTCGCAAGGGAATAAGGGTATGGCAAAAAAGAAATTCGTTGTAGGTTGTTTTGATGAGGAAGCCGTTTTGTTTCCTGCTGTAAAAAAAGTTCGTACAGCCGGCTATAAGATTCATGATGTGTATACGCCTTTTGCGGTTCACGGATTAGATCATGCGCTGGGTTTACGGGAAACTAGTTTGCACACAGCCGGATTTATCTATGGTATTACCGGAACATCAACGGCCCTGGGCAGTATTAGCTGGATATTGGTGAAAGACTGGCCGCTGAACTTTGGCGGTAAGCCCAATTTCTCTTTGCCGGCCTGGATACCCATTACATTTGAGTTAACGGTATTATTTGCAGCAGTGGGTATGGTACTTACTTTCTGTTATCTCTGCCAGTTAGCCCCCTTTGTAAAAAAGCATCATTTTCATCCCCGTGCAACCGATGATCTGTTTGTAATGGTAATTGAGTGTACCGAAAAAACCAATGTGGATGATTTACAAGCTTTTCTTAGTTCAGCCGGTGCAATTGAAACCGATGTGCAGGTTGCGGAAGAAGGCTGGTGGCTGGGTACCTATGATAAAGAGGAAACAACATTTGAAAACAGTAACCCGGTGGTTGCTTAATCTAGAATAATAAAAAGATGAATAAACTATCTGTATTTCTGTTGTTGGCTGCAGTTTCGGTGCTGGTCGCTTGCAGTGATGTTAAGCGTAAGCCAGGAACGGTATATATGCCAGATATGGCCTATAGCCGCGCCTATGAATCGTATTCAGATCACAGCAACCTGACCGAAAAAAATATCAATTATACCGCCCGCCCTGTAGCTGGCACTATTTCTCGTGAAGAGGAACTTCCTTTTCATATTGCAAAAGATGCTGCTGGGGATACCACCAATTATACGGCTGCTAAAGCGGTAATGAATCCAGTTACAAGTATGTCGCCTGTTGAAACAAAAGAAGCGGAAAGACTCTATCTGGTTAATTGTGCAGTTTGCCATGGAGCCAATTTGAAAGGAAATGGACCCTTGTATAAAGACGGAGCAGGGCCTTATCCTGCAAAGCCGGCTTCCTTGGTTGGGGATGCCAAATACGAGAACATGCCAGCGGGTCAGATGTTTTATTCAGTTGCGTATGGTAAAAACCTGATGGGTTCTTATGCTTCGCAATTGTCTAGAAAGCAACGTTGGATGGTAATTAAGTATATTAAGGATAAACAGTTGGAAGGAAAAGCTGCTGCAACCGCAGTTGCTGATACTACCGCAAAGAAATAATTGGATTGATTAGCCGGCAACGGCAAAATGAAATAACAGCATAAAAGAATTAAAATGGCATCTATCAGAGACCAATTTGAGATACCCGGTAAGATGAAAACATGGTCACTTGCTTTGATCGGAATCGGCGGAGCCGCACTGCTATATGGTATGTTTACCAAAGGCTTCAGCGCTGATGAGCATGAGCAAACCCATTTCTGGGGTACTTTAATGTATAATACCATTTTCTGGACGCTGATTTGCAATGCCAGTATGTTCTTTATCTGTATAACTACCCTAGCAATGGGTGGATGGCAGCAGTCATTTAGACGCATACCGGAAGCCATCTCTACCATGGTGCCTATATTCGGTGCCATTACCTTTGCAGTTCTGATGTATGTGGTTTTAGGGCATAAGCACCATATCTATCACTGGCTCGATACGGAAGCAGTTGCAAAAGACCCTATTTTAAAAGGGAAAGCCGGTTTTTTGAATCCAACGTTCTTTGTTATCTGGACAACCCTCACCATCGGTTTGTGGAGTGTGTTGGGTTGGAGAATGCGCCAAATCAGTCGGGAGGCAGATGCGTCAACTTTTGATAATGAATCTGGCGCGCGCTATATTTTAAGAGGCACCATTCGTGCGGCATTATTTACTGTGTGGTTTGCCCTTACCGTTGGCTCAACCGTTCCCTGGTTGTGGATGATGAGCATCGATGCACACTGGTATTCTACCATGTATAGCTGGTACACATTTGCAAGTTCTTTCGTGTCGGGCATGAGTTTGATAGCCCTTTGGGTAATCTACCTGAAAAATAAAGGGTATTTGGAACTAACCACCCAAGAGCACCTGCACGATATTGGAAAATTCATGTTTGCCTTCTCTGTATTCTGGACCTATCTCTGGTTTTCGCAGTATATGTTGATCTGGTATGCGAACATGCCCGAAGAAACTGTTTACTTCAAACATCGGGTACAGGGACCTTATAAAGGCATCTTCTTTTTGAACCTAATTATCAATTTTATATGTCCTTTGTTGATTCTGATGAAACGTTCTGCCAAGAGAAATTACACATTGGTAACTTTTATGGCAGTATTAATCATCTTTGGGCATTGGATTGATTTTTATCAGATGGTAATGGGCAGTCTTTCTAAGGAGCACGTAACCCTGGGATGGCTTGATTTTGGAATACTGGCATTTTTTGTAGGTTGTATGATATTCTTTGTAAGCAGATCACTGGCTGCTAAGCCCCTGATTCCAAAGTATCATCCATTCCTGAAAGAAAGTATTATTCATCAGGTATAATCGTAATTATAATTGAAATCATCCAAGCATTAACTGAATAGAATATGAGCATTTTATTAACAATCGCGGTAATTGCCCTCATCTTTATAGTTATTTTTCAAATAGCTAAGGCGAGTGAATATGTAACCGTTTTGAGGGGACAAGGAAAGGGTATGAGGGAGAGCAATAAAATCAACGGGGCGTTGATGATTTCATTTCTCGTACTCGGATTAATAGGGGTTTGGTATTGTAATGATTTATACTTTGGTAAAACACTGCTGGCATATGATGCTGCCAGTGTTGAAGGTGCCCGCGTAGATTCCATGATGTGGTACACCATCGCAGTTACTGGATCCGCTTTTATCATTACACAAATTATGTTATTCTTTTTCGCGTATAAATACCAGCATAATGACGAGGGTAAGGTTTACTATTTTGCTCACAACAATAAGCTTGAGTTTATATGGACCATCATCCCTGCCATTGTGTTAACGTTTTTGGTGGTGATAGGATTACGCAACTGGTTCCTCTTTACCGGTGAGCCTCCCAAAGAAGCCATGGTAGTAGAAATTACCGGCAAACAATTTGGATGGATTTATCGCTACCCAGGAAAAGATGCTGCTTTTGGCAAAAAGTATTTCAAAAATATTGATCCGGCTACCAATTCTTTAGGAATCATTTGGGAAGATAAATTAAGTCACGATGATGTGGTTTCAGAACAAGTGATGTACCTGGTAAAGGGTAAGCCCGTTAAACTGGTAATTGGTTCCAGAGACGTAATTCATGATGTGGGCCTTACCCATTTCAGAATGAAAATGGATGCGGTTCCGGGTATTCCCACCACCATGTGGTTTACGCCTAAGTACACAACTAAAGAAATGAAGGAGATTACCAATAACCCCAACTTCGTTTACGAAATCAGTTGCGATCAGATTTGCGGAAATGGTCACTACTCTATGAAGGGTATAATTGAAGTAGTTGATCAGGAGGAATTTGATTTGTGGATGGCTAAACAAAAACCTCAGTATTTGGTTAATTTCCCCGACAAAGATCCTAGTGTAGTTCCTGCAGCAGATTCTGCTAAACCGGTAATCGGAATGGCAGCCCCCGCTAAAAAGGAAAAAGTAAACATGTAATTAAACGAAATTCGGTTCTTTAATAAAGTAACTTAATAAAGCAAAACCTATGAGTCACGAAGTGGAAATACAGGTAGCAGGAGTGGCAACAACCCATGAAGCGCATGGCCATCATGAACATCATGAGCACCATGATACATTCATTACCAAGTATGTGTTTAGTCAAGATCATAAAATGATTGCCAAACAATTCCTGATCACCGGAATGTTTTGGGCTGTATTGGGTGGTTTAATGAGTGTATTGTTTCGTTTACAACTGGGATATCCCGACTCTACTTTCCCTTGGCTGGAAACCATCCTAGGTAAATGGGCCAAAGGTGGTCATATCACTCCCGAAGCCTATTATGCGTTGGTAACTACACACGGAACCGTGCTCGTATTCTTTGTATTAACTGCCGGATTAAGTGGAACCTTTGCCAACTTCCTGATTCCATTGCAAATAGGTGCAAGGGATATGGCTTCTCCCTTTTTGAATATGCTTAGCTACTGGTTTTTCTTTACCGCCAGTATTGTTATGTTATCATCATTGTTTGTAGAAACTGGCCCATTCAGTGGTGGATGGACGGCCTACCCTCCTTTGAGTGCATTGGGTGAAGCTTCCCCCGGTTCTAAAACGGGTATGGATCTCTGGATTATTTCTATGGCATTGTTTGTAGTATCCTCTTTATTAGGTGGTTTGAACTACATCGCTACCATCTTGAACATGCGCACCAAAGGGATGAGCATGACCCGTTTACCATTAACTATCTGGGCCCTGTTCTTTACCGCTGTTTTGGGTGTATTGTCTTTCCCTGTATTGTTATCTGGATTTATTCTGTTGATATTCGACCGTAATTTTGGTACTAGTTTTTATCTCTCCGATATTTACGTGAATGGGGTGGGGGCTTTACCAAACGAAGGGGGAAGTGCTATTCTTTTCCAACACTTATTCTGGTTCCTTGGTCACCCCGAAGTATATATCATCCTGTTGCCTGCAATGGGAATGGTTTCTGAAATCTTATCGGTAAATTCTCGTAAGCCCATTTTTGGATACATTGCAATGATTGGTTCATTATTTGCAATCGCAATTCTGGCCTTCTTGGTGTGGGCTCACCACATGTTTGTAACCGGTTTGAACCCCTTGTTGGGATCAATATTCGTATTACTTACTTTGTTGATTGCAGTACCTTCTGCTATTAAAGTGTTTAACTGGATTACAACGCTTTGGAGAGGAAATATCCGTTTCACACCGGGTATGTTGTTTGCCATCGGATTTGTAAGTTTATTCATCTCTGGTGGCTTAACCGGTATCTGGTTAGGAAACTCAGCGTTGGATATTCACCTGCACGATACTTATTTCGTAATTGCCCACTTCCATATTGTAATGGGTGTTGCATCTATGTTCGGTATGTTTGCCGGTATTTATCACTGGTATCCGAAAATGTATGGCCGATTCATGAATAATACCCTTGGATACATGCACTTCTGGATTACCATCGCCGGAGCTTACCTGATTTTCTGGCCGATGCACTACCAAGGGTTAGCCGGTATGCCCCGTCGTTATTACGATTTCAGCATCTGGGAAAGTTTCAAGCAGTTTGTAGAATTGAATCGCTTTATCAGTACGGTGGCTATGATTGTATTTGCTGCTCAGTTATTGTTCCTGATCAATTTCTTCTATTCTATTTTCAAAGGAAGGAAAGTTACCAATCTTAATCCCTGGGGATCGAATACGCTGGAGTGGACAACACCCCTACGTCCCGGACATGGAAACTGGCCTGGAGAAATTCCCGAAGTACACCGTTGGGCATATGACTACGGTAAAGACGGAAAAGAGTTTGTTCAGCAAACTACTCCTGTGGGAGAAGATGAAAGTAATCATTGATTGTATTTTACCCCAGCCTGATGGATTGTTCATCTGTCAGTAACCATACAAAACAATGCTCCCGAACATACGGGAGCATTGTTGTAAAAACAAAAGCCTCCAACAACTGTTGTATCAATAGTTATCGGTTGCTGTAAGCTTTATCAATTTTGTAAAATTCGCTATCGGCATGCATGCATCCCCTCACAACCCGGTTGAGCCAACCACTTTGCAAAGTAAGGTGAGGGACTATTATCAACTAACGAAGTTTACGCTCAGTTTTACGGTTGTTTTTACATGTGTGATTTGTTATTTGCTTGCCCCCAATATCATCAGCTTCAACTGGCCCATGATTGGGATCCTATTTATTGCAGGTATGTTAATTACGGGCAGCGCCAATGCCATCAATCAGTCGGTAGAAAAAGATACCGATGCCATGATGAAACGAACGGCAACCCGACCGGTAGCTGCAGGTAGAATGTCGCAGCAAGAAGCGTATGTGTTTGCTGGAATAGCCGGATTAATCGGGGTGCTGATTATGGGTTACTGCTTTCACGATGCTGAAAGTGATTTTAACTGGAGTGCGGCATTGCTGTCGGCTTTCAGTTTGTTTTTGTATGCATTTATTTATACTCCCTTAAAAAAAATAAACTCCATTGCAGTATTGGTGGGTGCATTTCCCGGGGCGCTCCCTTGTTTAATTGGTTGGGTGGCCGCTACCAATACCATTGATCCTTTTGCAACCGTAGTTGCAGGAGATAAATCGTTCAGTAATGCAGGGGGATGGATTTTGTTTGCCATTCAATTTATCTGGCAGTTCCCCCATTTCTGGGCCATTGCCTGGGTGGCGCATACCGATTATAGTAAAGCCGGTTTTAAACTATTGCCTGCCGATAAAGGTCCCACCCGCTTTACTGCCCTGCAAGCTGTGATGTATTCGGTGCTGATGATACCGGTTGGCTTTTTACCTTATTATTTTGGACTAACCGGATCGGTGAGTATGTGGATTGTAATGGCAGCCAATCTGTTTATGGTTTTTCAATGTATCCGCTTATATCGCCAAATGGACGTGCCGGCTGCACGTCGAGTGATGTTTAGTAGTTATATCTACCTGCCGGTTGTTTTTCTGTCGCTATTGGCGGATAAAATTCACTGATCGAAAATTGACGCAAATGAGTACGCAAAATCCTACTTCTTCCCGCATTCACCCCCATAAGTTTACCTTATGGGTGGCTATGGCCAGCATTATTATGATGTTTGCCGGTTTTACCAGTGCATACATCGTTAAAATGAATGAAGGCAGCTGGCTTAAATTTCAATTACCCAGCATCTTCTGGTTAAGTACGGCGATTATCCTGTTGAGCAGCCTAACCCTGCACCTGGCAGGAAAGTCGTTCAAAGCCCGCGAAATGGCACGATATCGCCAGCTGATTACGGTTACCGCTGTATTAGGCCTGGCATTCATTCTTTGCCAATATTTCGGTTTCCGTAGCCTAGAAAAACAGGGAATCGAGTTAATCGGTCAAAGAAGTAACTCCGCAGCCTCTTATTTGCTGGTGATTACTGGCATGCACATGCTGCACGTATTGGGTGGCGTAATTGCTATAGCCGTAATTCTTTTTCTTGCCTATAGCCGGAAAGTGAAGAATTACAGTCCACTGCCTATAGAGCTTACCACCATCTACTGGCATTTTGTAGACGTATTATGGATTTATTTATTCATCTTTTATCATTTCGTTGGTTAGTTGAAGAAAAAGTTGAACATTATTGCCCTTTTTTGAACAACTCACAATAAATTTGCATCGAAATCTTATACAGTCCCATGTCTTCAACTACTACAGTTACACCCACCAAAATGTGGAGCGGCGGAAAGAGTCCTTTTAACGTGGAATATGGAAAACTCATGATGTGGTATTTCCTCATGAGCGATGCCTTCACTTTTGGCGCTTTTTTGATCTCTTATGGCACTATCCGATTCTCATCTAACGGATGGCCCGACCCCAATGAAGTATTCAGAAGTTTCCCATTTGCACCCGAAGGTGTGCATGCACCACTGGAGTTCAGTTACCATGGTACTGGCTGTGCATGCAGGGCATAATATGGACAAGAATGGGGTAGTTAAGTATATGATCATGACCATCATCGGTGGAGCAATGTTCCTCGGATGTCAGGCTTGGGAGTGGAATCACCTTTACCATGAAGGTGCTTGGTGGGGTAGCAATCCTTTCCTCAATCATGACGGAACTGCTTCTTCAACCAATTTTACCAATTACTTTTTTACCATCACCGGCTTCCATGGATTCCACGTATTCTCCGGTGTAATCATTAATATCATAATGCTGATTATGGCGCTCACCGATAAATTCGAGCAGCGTGGTCATTACCTGATGATAGAAAAAGCCGGCTTATACTGGCACTTTGTAGATCTGGTATGGGTATTCGTATTTACCTGCTTTTACCTGATTTAATTTATTCAATTTTCACAGTAGTTTATAATCGCATTTATGGAACATACACATACAGAACAGCATGAAGGAGGGGGTACCAAAGAAATTTGGAAAGTAACCCTCATACTTACCGTATTAACCATTGTTGAATTAGCATTAGGATTTTGGATGATGGACATGCCGCTCCAGAGTAGCTTGCGATTAGCAGTTAAAGGAGCCATCGTTATTCTGATGATGGTGAAAGCTTTTTACATCGTTGCCTACTTTATGCACCTGAAGCATGAGATAAAAAATCTAATCATGACCATCGTAGTTCCGTTGGCCTTGTTTGTCTGGTTCATCATCGCATTTTTATATGATGGCAATTCATTCAAAAATCTTCGCAATACTTACGATCCTCACTATAAAGAGCAGAGTACTATTAAGATAGAAAAGAAAGAGGAGCATAAGTCGGAGGAACATCATTCCGAAGAACATGCAAAGCCTGCCGAAGAAAAACATTGATGGAAAGCTAGCCTGAAATAATAACACCATCGCTTTCTGCGGTGGTTTTTTATATATACACTATGAATAAACGGGCATTATTAGGGTTATGTTTGGCATTACTCCTTCCGATAGGATCGTACCTGATTCTGCAATATTTTAGTAACCAGGCAGTAGATATGCCCCGCCATTATCTGCTCGATACAGTTGTAACCCGAGTAGAAAAAGGCAAAGTAATCAATGACTCTGTTTGGCATACCACCGCCAATATCCAACTAGTAAATCAATTGGGCGATACCGTAAGCTTATACGATCGCCCCGGAAAAATTATCGTAGCCGATTTCTTTTTTACCAGTTGTGGAGGTATTTGTCCTAGACTCACCACGAATATGGCATTGTTGCAGCAATCCTTTTTACGCGGAGGAAATACTCGAAAAAAAGTAGACAGTTCCATTGTTCAGTTTGTTTCATTTACCGTTGATCCCGAACGCGATAGCCCCACGGTTTTAAAAGCCTATGCCGATCGGTTTGGGGTGAACCACGATAATTGGTGGATGCTTACCGGCGAGCGGAAATAGTCCGGATTTTGTGCATACCAATCGGTTTGTATTGATTGATAAATATTATCGGGTGCGCGGGTATTATAATGGACTAGACTCGGTTGCCATGTCGAAGCTGGCAAAGGATATCGGTTTGCTGCTGCTAGAAAAAGACCGTACTAAAAAAAGTGAATTGTTTACCCAAATCCTCAGCCTGAGCTGGCTGTGGCTCATCATAATTTGCCTCGTACTATTTTTTGTAGTATTTATGCAATCACGCCAAAGGATAGATCGGTCAACCCCTAACTAATTATACTATGCTTCCTGCTTCCCTAACTAAGAATGATAAAAAAGCCTATTGGCTGATTGGAATTTTTTCTGTGGTGGTATTTTCCGTGGTAGTGTTATTGGGAAAATTTCAACTCGAAGTAGACCTAGGTTTTGATGTACATATTTTTGCTACCGCCAATGCCTTTATCAATGCCAGCATTGCGGTATTGCTGGTTGCTGCTTTGTGGGCAGTAAAAAATAAAAATTATGTGCTGCACAAAAAACTGATGTTAGCTGCGCTGGTATTGTCTGTATTGTTTCTGGTATCGTATATCGCTCACCACTTATTGGCCGGCGAAGCGAAGTTTGGAGATAGCAACCACGATGGACTGGTAGATGAGCAAGAATTACTGGCGGTTGGAAATACCCGATTGATATACTTTATCATTTTAATCACCCATATTTTTCTGGCTGCCATTATTTTGCCGTTCATTTTATTTACAGCTTACCGAGCACTAACAGCTGAATATACCTTACATAAAAAGCTCGCAAAAATCACCTGGCCGCTTTGGTTGTATGTGGCTATTACCGGGCCTGTGGTGTACTGGATGATTCATCCTTATTATCGTTGATTACAAAGAGCCGATTGCTGTAGCGGGATCCCAGAAGTGTTGATCAAAATCAACAATGGTATCTTGCTCTACTTTTATTTTTTCTTTCCGAAGTAATTTTTCCATGCTGGTTGGGTCTCCGAAATGCATTTTGCCGGATAGTTGTCCGTTTCGGTTTACTACGCGGTGTGCCGGAACGGGTGGTTTTTGTTGATGGGATGCATTCATTGCCCAACCTACCATGCGGGCGCTTCTCCCGCTCCCCAAAAAACGGGCGATGGCTCCATAAGATGTTACCCGCCCTTTAGGAATTAACCGCACTACATCGTACACGCGACTGAAAAAATCGTTGTCTGTTTGGCCGCTGGGCAAAACGGCTCTCGGCTTTTCTATGGGTACTTTTTTTTGCAAGTTACCTTTGGGTAATTTAAGATTGATTATTCAGCTACTTCCTTTTCTGCACCCCTGTTTTCAGTAAGCAGGGTTTTACGGGGTTCTGGTACATTTACATAGTCGTAGGGGCAATGTCTACAACCGTTTCCGCAGCAATATCCCTTTTCTAAATGATACACGCTAGTAAAAACGGTAAGGCCATGCTCTTCATAATAAAAATGTACGCCCTCAATCAGTTGTTTGCTCACGAAATAATTGTTTAAGTAGTATATCCTTGTCGGCCGGCAGTGGTTTATCAATTAGGAAACTCAGATAATGAATCCGGTTACTTCCCGCAATGTCTAATCCTTCGTAGTGGGTTTTGATACGCAGTTCCGGCGTAATCACTTCCTCGGCATACAGGTTATCCGTACTATATAACAGAGAAAAACCAAATAAGTTAATAACAGTGAGGGTAAATTCATATAAAACCGGACTATCCGTTTTCAGGTGTACTCTTCCTCCCGGCTTCAGTAGCTGTTGGTACAAGCGTAGGAACCGTGGATGGGTTAATCTTTTTTTGGCTCGCGAACCTCTCAACTGTGGATCGGGAAAAGTGATCCAGATAGCCGAAATTTCACCCGGTGCAAAATAGTCGGTGATTTTATCTATCGAAGAACGAATAAAGGCCACCCGGGTAAGCTGCTCATCTAATGCAGTTTTGGCACCTCGCCAGATCCGGTTTCCCTTGATGTCGATGCCAATAAAATTCTCTTCTGGATGCAGTCTGGCTAATCCTACCGCATATTCTCCCTTACCACATGCCAGTTCGAGTGTTATCGGATTGGTATTAGTAAAGAAGGTATGCCATTCGCCCCGCATGTTTTGCGGATACTCCAGCACATTCGAAAAATGTCGGATGGCCTCAAATCGAATCAGTTTTTTTTGTCCCATTGCGGTGCAAATATACAGCCTGTGTATTCAGCTTGCGGGTGGTGGCGCCGGGCTATTATTTTTTAGGTGTTTTTCTAGGGATAGCAGGATGATTTGTAAAACTTTCGAGTTGTGCAGGGTACCCTCGGTAATCTTCCACTGAATACGCTTGTTCTTCAGCCCCTTATTTTCGAGCATGGGCCGGTTGCTTTGCAGAATAATCGACCGGTTCCGGCCAATAACCATTACCCGCTCCACCTGATCCGACAAATAAATCAGGCGGGCCTTCAGGCGGATATATTTTCGGTCATAGGGTATCGTAAACAGCCATTCCACCCCACAAAATACTAAAATATTTAGCAAAACAGCACAAAATAAGGTTGCTGTTTGATATTAATTTTACTACCGGCATAATACCGGCCATTAACAAAGAGGCGTAGCCTCCCCCCATATCATAACAACGGATTTTAATCCGTCCACAAAGAGGCGTATCCTCCCCCCATATCATAACAACGGATTTTAATCCGTCCACAAAGGGGCGTATCCTCTGCCCACAAAGAGGCGTAGCCTCTACCCATATCATAACAACGGATTTTAATCCGTTGTTACATGAAACCTAAGAAGCAAAGAGAGCCGTAGGTTCGGCCAATATGATAATATAGGAAGTAATCTTTATAGCACCCTAGGAGTATGCAGTAACCAAATTGGGCAAATCCTCATACTGAAACGCCTCTGTTGGATCATCTGCAGTTCTAAAATCTTTTCGGATAGGGGTGGCGCTCAATAAGTGACTATCTACAGCGTAATGCGCCAGCCGACTGATTTGTGCTTCGCTCAGATTAGGTTGTATCCATTGATACGCTTCTTCGGGCGGCAAAATTACCGGCATCCTTTTTTTGGTATTGTGCACCTGTTCCATCAGCGAATTGGCTGCGGTAGTTACAATGGTAAAAGTGGGAAAGGTTTCCCCGGTTTCCCGATCCGTCCAGGGTTGCCAGATGCCTGCCATAAAAAAATAAGGCTGGTCGGTAAGGGTGATATGGTAGGGATAAGTAAGTGCTTTTTTTGATCCGGCAGGCGCCCAATGTCGCCACTCAAAAAATCCGGACGATAATACCAAACATCGTCTCTGTAATGCAGCTGATTTATACACGCGGCTCTCTAATAATTTTTCGGCGGTTGCATTTAGGGTGGTAAATTTTTTTCTGCTTTCTGCCAGGGCTTTGCGGTCGGTAATCCAATATGGAATCAGCTCCCAGTGGGCAAAACTCAGCTCCATACTTTTGCCGTCGGCTGCTGGAATTAAAATTGGCCAGTTGGCATATTCAAATCCGCTCATAACCAGACAGTACAAGTCCTGATTTTTCACCTGCACTTCCATATTTTTCAGCCGGATGAATTCCTCTTTACTTACCCGTATGCCATTGTAGTAGCACATATTAAAAATGTATGCCTGTAATTTACATGCTTTCTGTTATATACAGGTAGGGTAACCAGCTGCCTACTCTAATTCATGTATTTTCAAAATAGGAAGCCTGCATAAAAAATGGTAATTTTATACAAGACAGTTGCACTTTTTCAAAAATCTTATGTATATGAAAACCTTCTTGCTTTCAATTTTTGTTTTTTCAGTGGTAGGTGTTGCTGGGCAAAAAATAAAAATAGGGGATGAGTACCTGGGCGGCGTTGTTGCCTTCCTGTTGCAGCCGGGAGAGCCGGGTTATGAAAAGAAGCACCCACATGGTTTATTAGTTGCCAAAACGAATGTGGGAAAAATGGTAAAGTGGGAGGAAGCCGCAAACTTATCTAAAGAAGTACGCGATGGCGGATTTGATGACTGGCGCTTGCCGGTAAAAGATGATTTACTGAAAGTGTTTAATAGCCGCACATTTATTAGCAACCTGCCATTAGGAAATTACTGGACTTCCCAGCTTTCTAAAGAAGATGAGAAGGGAGCCTATGTAATTAATTTCTATAATGGCTATACCTACACCGAATACCGGGAAACAACCGTACATATTTGTTTTGTTAGAAAATTTTAGCATAAAAAAGCATACTTAAAAATAAAAAAATAAAAAAATGAAAAAACACACAACGCTTTTGCTCACACTAGTGGGATTGTTTTTATTCGGAAATCTTACTGCACAAAAAGCTTCACATGATCAGATGATTATTACAGACAGCGAAACTGCCCGCGTTGAATTTATCAAAAAAGATAAATGGATGGAATCCTTGTTCACCAATTCATATGGTTATGTGATATTTCCCAATGTAGGAAAAGGTGGCTTGGGTGTTGGCGGAGCTTCCGGCAACGGTGCTGTGTATGAGAAGGGAAGTTTAGTGGGGATGGCCAGCTTAAAGCAGGTAACGATTGGGTTACAGGCAGGTGGACAAGCTTTTCGGGAAGTGATATTTTTTGAGAACAGTGCTGCGATGGAAAAATTCAGGAATAGTCAACTTAAGCTATCTAGCGAAGTATCGGCCATTGCATTGGACAAGGGCACTGCCGCTAACGTAAAATTCACGGATGGCATGGTTGTTTTTGTTCAGCCAAAAGCTGGGTTGATGTATGAGTTATCGGTAGGCGGACAGGCATTTACTTTTAGACCGGTTGCTAAGAAATAACTACTAGATCTCTTTCTTAGCAACCGGTCTAAAAGGGTAGAGGCGAATCGCCAGACCAGTATAAATTAATTCTGATGAATAAAAGGTTAGCCTATCTGTTGTTGAATCTATTACTCAGCGGTACTTGTTTACCGCTAACTATATCTGCTCAAATATCCCCGCTTATCAATCCCGCGTTATTGAATAATAAGTGGTCGGCCCGTTGGATAACCTGTCCGGCAGCGCCACAGCGGGAATATGGTGTATATCATTTTCGGAAAGAAATTTCAATAGAAACCGTGCCGGCTAATTTTATCGTGCACGTTACTGCCGATAACCGCTACCGATTATTTGTAAATGGGGTGGCGGTATCATCAGGTCCGGCGAGGGGAGATTTGTATAATTGGTATTATGCCACGCTCAACATTGCCCCCTATCTGCATCCCGGAAAAAATACCATTGCTGCGCTGGTTTGGAATATGGGAACGCTGGCACCCGTTGCACAAATCTCTCAGCAAACCGGCTTTCTTTTACAGGGAAATTCCGACATAGAAAAATCGGTAAATACCAATGCAAGTTGGAAGGTACTCAGCAATGAAGCCTATCACCCTTGTTCCGTAGATAATGCCAGTCGCTTGAGAACCTATATGGTGATTGGTCCGGGTGATAGTTTGCAGGCAGATAAATATCCCTGGGGATGGGAGCAGCTAAGCTATAACGATCAGGGTTGGCAAAATGCCGCGGTACTAACCGGGCCTTCCTCTTTTCAATATGGAACGGATAATTTATGGACGCTGCAACCCAGCATTATTCCGGCTATGTATGAGCAACGAAAAAATATCAGTCAGATCAGGCGGGTGGGCGTAAAGGAACAGTCGTTGGTATTGGATGCCGAAAATCCATTTACGGTTCCGGCCAATACAACGGTTTCTATTTTGTTAGATCAGGGCGAGAACACAGTTGCGTATCCAGAGTTGCGATTGAAAAACGGGAAGGCAGCCAGCATTAAAGTAACCTATGCCGAGGCCTTGATGAATGCTGCGGGTGAAAAAGGATATCGAAACGAAATCGCCGGAAAGCAAATCACTGGTAATTATGATGTATGGGTAACCGACGGGGCCGACCGAACTTTTCGTCCTTTGTGGATGAGAACCTATCGGTATGTTCAGCTGGATATCGTAACCAAAGAAGATGCCCTGGTAATTGCTGATTTTTATGGACAAGCTACCGGCTATCCCTTAGAAGAGAAGGCCAAGTTCAGCAGTAATGATGCCAGCCTGCAAAATATTTGGCAGGTAGGATGGAGAACCGCTAGATTATGTGCTGGAGAAACTTATTTTGACTGCCCCTATTACGAACAGTTGCAGTACGAAGGGGATACCCGTATTCAATCATTGATCTCCTTGTATGTAAGTGGCGATGATCGGCTGATGCGTAAGGCGATTCTTGATTTTTATCACTCACGGGTTCCGGAGGGACTAACTCAGGGAAGGTATCCCAGTAACCGCCTGCAGGTGATTCCTCCTTTTTCGTTGTACTGGATTAGCATGTTGTACGATTATACCATGTATCGAAACGATTCCGCGTTCATTGAGCCGTTTCTGATTCCGACAACGGCCATCTTAAATTGGTATGAAAAGCGAATCGATCAAAAAAAGAATATGTTGGGCCCTATGAAGTGGTGGAATTTTACGGATTGGGATCTCACTTTTCCTTCCGGTACGCCACCCGGAGCTACTGATGGAAATTCCAGTATTGTTACCCTGCAGTATGTATATACCTTAGACCAGGCCGCCGCCTTGTTTACTTATTTTCGGCAAACAGCCATGGCAGAAAAATATAAAGCTATTGCCAATCGGCTGCGCAGGTCGGTTTATCAGCTTTGTTTTGATCATACTCGAGGGGTTATGGCCAACACACCCGATAAGAACTCGTATAGTCAACACGCCAGCATCATGGGTGTGCTCACAGGTTCAGTACCTGGCGAAAAATCAGCAAGCGTAATGCAACGAGTGCTATCGGATCAGGGACTAAGTCAGGCCACTTTTTATTATCGATTTTATTTAAACCTGGCTTTGCAGAAAGCCGGCATGGGCGATTTGTATTATAGTCAATTGAAACCTTGGCGGGATATGATTACCAATGGCCTTACCACTTTTGCAGAAAACCCCGACCCAACTCGTTCAGATTGTCATGCCTGGAGTGCCAGCCCCAATTACGATTTTCTGGCTACTTTATGTGGCGTAAAACCTGCAGCCCCCGGATTCAGGCGGGTAATGATAGAACCTCATTTGGGCGAACTTACGGAGGTGAGGGGTGAAATACCACATCCGGCAGGGGTTATTCGGGTGCAATTCAACCGAAAAGGTGGCGAAGGTATTCACGGCAGCATTGATCTTCCTGCTGGAATAACCGGAGTGTTTTTTTGGGGAGGAAAAATGCGTCAATTGGTTTCAGGCTCACAAACCATTGATTGGTAAATACTTACAAACCTGTCGCTTTTTATAAATTTAATCAAAAAATTCTATTTAACATTTTCCCATTTTGATTAACTTCGTATCCAATAAAAATAAAATAAATTAATTATGTTTAAAAGATTGCTATTGCTTGCAGTTATCGCATTAGTGGCGGTACAATTGCAGGCACAAACCAACGCTAAAAAAGCACCAAAGCCCCGTTATACTGTTTCCGGAGGTTTATTAGGGGCTTTAAACTTGTCCCAATTTCGGGTTACAGATGGTGGCTATGTAGCCTCTGTTGATTACAAGTACGGTTTAGGTTATGCCGGTGGGGTATGGTTGAATATACCCTTAAATGATGTATTATCTTTCGAACCACAAGCTCAGTATTCTTCATTAAAGTACAGTCTGAAATCTGAATCCGGTATTATAAAGCAATTTGCCGGAACCATTCAGTATCAGTCGTATCCCTTGCTGTTTAAAGTACGTGCAAGTGAAAAACTGGCTATATTGTTCGGGCCACAGCTCGACTTCAACAATGCTTTGAAGAACGACAACAGCCAGCGTTATTTCAAAAGAAATTTCCAGGCTTTCAGCACTGCGGCTACGGTTGGATTGGAATTATTCCCTCATGAGAAAGTACAGATTTATGCCAGATATTTTGCCGGCTTAAATGATATGAAAGACGGTGCCAATCCAAACCTGGTTCCTCGCTTCTTTAATGAAGGATTCCAGTTCGGATTAAAGGTTAAATTATTTGGAAAGAAAATCATGCCTCCTCCTCCGGTTGTGGTAGCTCCTCCGCCTCCACCACCGCCTGCTGATACCGATAAGGATGGTATCATTGATCCGGAAGATAAATGTCCTACCATACCAGGTTTGGCTAAATACCAGGGTTGTCCGATCCCAGATACTGATAAAGATGGTATCAATGACGAGCAGGATAAATGTCCTACTGTTCCAGGTTTAGCTAAATACCAGGGTTGTCCTATCCCAGATACCGATAAAGATGGTATTAACGACGAAGAAGATAAATGCCCAACTGTTCCAGGGTTAGCTCGTTACCAGGGTTGTCCTATTCCGGATACTGATGGCGATGGTGTGAATGATGAAGAAGATAAATGTCCTACAGTTGCCGGTGTTGCCAGCAATGGTGGTTGTCCTGACTTGGCTGCTGATTTAAAAGTAGCTGCTAAGAGCATTTACTTTGTAACGGGTTCCGACAAATTTGCGTATCCTAAATTGGCTCCTCAAAAATTACAATATGCATTAGATATGTTGAATAAGTATCCAACTTTGAAAGTAGATATTGAAGGACATACTGATAATACAGGATCTGCCAAATTGAATAAGGCACTGTCTCAGAAGCGTGCTGATGCGATCATGAAGTACTTCACCAGTAAGGGAATTGCTGCAGATCGTATGACTTCTAATGGTTACGGAAGTGAGAAGCCAGTAGCTGATAATAAAACAGCTAAGGGCAGACAAGATAATCGTCGCGTTGAAATGTTACCTCGTTGGAACTAATCCAATAGTAACACAAAATAATCCCAGCAAGGGTCACTGAAAAGTGGCCCTTGCTCGTTATTGGCGGCGCAACTTTTGGAAAGTTCTGAACTTTCCAAAAGCTCATATTAAGATAAAACTTCATTTTTGCTTGTATTTGCTTCACTTAAACCGCTTTCCAAGCATGAAGCCACATGAAAGCTGGAAATACTTTCATAGTCTTCCGATCCGCCCAAGCAGGATTCGACTATGCGTTTCGGAGTACAATACACTATCGGTTAGATCAATTCATTGCTGCATCATAAACACAATTCAATCTCTTCTAATTACATGTATAATAATATCCCGTGAATGATACAGATTATTCCTCCTAACCGAATAGTCCCAATGGGAGACTATTCGGAGAATAGAAAAGGCCAGTGAAAAGTAGCCTTTTCTATTTTAGAGATTACTCGCTTTAACAGTACTTTCAATAATTAGGGATAGAATAATTTTTTAAGGGATAACAGATTGGATGGTGGTTTTGAGTGGGGGTTTATACTCATCCTAAAATTCCTACATTTGAGAAAGTATGCAACGCCTGCTAATGATTGAAAAAATATATGGAGATGGAGGTTTAAGAAAAGCAAGTTGGCGTTAATGGCAGTTATCCGGTTCGAAAAATGTCTTTAAAATTCAACTAATATGCTTACTAACATCAACCCTAAACTGCCAATGCGGGATAAAGTTCTTACGAAGATTTTTTATTTAAACCAATTGAATTTCGAAATGCTTGGAGAATATGCCGAGTATTTAATTATTGCAAAAGACAATATTGAAATACACTTTTTTGAGTTTAAGGAGTTAGACCCAAAAGAGAATTACGGACAAGTTTATATCAGAACTGATGATATTGATGTTCTCTATCATTCATTGCTTACTAATAAGATAACTATTCATCCAAACGGAAATTTGCAGCTGAAACCATGGGGACAAAAAGAGTTTTCTCTACTTGACCCAGATAATAACTTGCTTACATTTGGACAAAAGATATAGATATGAAACAACATAAAATAGTTCCTTGCCTTTGGTTTCACACAGAAGGCGGTAAAATATCAGAAGTAACCAACTACTACCAAAATATATTTGGAGAAAATATTCAAGTAGGGCGAATCATGCCACTCGGAGAAACGCCTACTGGGTATACTGAAATGTGTGAAGTGCATATTTTTGAAAGGAAGTATAATTTTATGAGTACGGCAAACCCACATCACTTATTTAATGATGCATTGGCATTCGCAATCAATTGTAAAGATCAAGATGAAATAGACAAATTTTGGAACTATTTTACGCAAGATGGAAAAGAAGTTCAATGCGGATGTTGCATAGATAAATTTGGTCTCCGTTGGCAAGTGTTACCCGAAAATTTAGGATTATTAATGAGTAAACCAAACTCATTTGAAATAATGATGAAACAGAAAAAAATAATCATTGAAGCGTATTTGTGATAAATAAATGTAGGTTTAAAATTTTATACTTCTAAATCGATAACTTCCTTTTACTTCGCACTGATAGCGGTCATTTTGAAAAGTGTCTAATCAATATAAACATGAAAAAAAGGTTTCTCTATCTTATTTCATTAATAACCATTTTTGTAAATACTCAAAGCTGTAACTCATCTTCAAAGTTGTATCGTAAAGACGACAAACATAGAAGTTATAATGGAAAATTAAGTGATGTTTCTTACAGTTCTTTATACCAATATTTGACTAATACTACAAATGCTAAAATAAAAGACACTATTATTATCAAGTATGATTACAATAATGAAACTTGTTGGGATTTATTAGACGAGGATCAAGATGATAAAATTATGGGCATTGTTACACGGTCTAAAACAAGAATTCAGCAAATTTTAGAAACAAGACAACATGTATCAGTGTTCGAATTTCGAGAACCAGGAAATAATATAAATAAAATCGTAAAGTGGAACGATTTAAAAATTATTGACAGTTCAAAGCAACTTTTCAAATTGCTTTTTAATGAACGCTGCACTTGTGGAAGTTCATTAATTGTTATGCCGGACAAGAGATTTATTTTTTTGCGTTCGGACCCACACTCCGATGTTTTTGATTTTACAAAAAAACAAATCGAGGAAATATTGAGTAAGAAATAAAAATACTGCCGAATTGTATTGGTAATCAAGCGAATCAGTTCTTCTGTGAAAAATTTATGTAATAATCATCAATAATAATTCTAAGGAACTTTAGTGTTAAAATCCTTTTCATAGCCTAGCCTAAAAACCTTAGTGGCAATTAAACCAAACAATGCCTGAAAAGTCTAACCTAGAATAAATGCTCATTTGTTATGAGAAAGATATTTTTATTAGTATCAATTTTAGGAGTTCTTTTATCGTGCAAAAAAGACGGTAGTCCAACAACTGTTGCCGATAAGCCAAGTGAACAAAAAACAATCAACTTAACGGTTGACGGAAATGGAAGAAGCTTTATTGTCTATCTTCCCACAGGGTATAATAATGCAGGGAAAATGCCTTTGATATTTTCAATTCACGGCGGTAGTGGCACACCTGAAGGGATGATTGAAATTGCTAATTTTAAAACGATTGCTGAAAGAGATAAAATCGTTTTAGTTTATCCGGCTGGCATTCAGAATAATTGGAATGATGGAAGACCAACACCGCCAAATCAATTGGGGATTAATGATGTGAGTTTTTTCAATCAAATGTGCGATTATATGATTGCAAATTATTCAGTTGACGGATCCAGAATTTATGCAACCGGAATTTCAAATGGTGGATTTATGGCTTCTCGATTGGGCTGTGAATTAGGCAATCGAATTGCAGCTTTTGCTGTGGTGGCAGCAACAATGGAAGCTTTAACTATTACTCCCAATTGTAATCCAGGTAGGTCCGTTCCTGCAATTTATATTCATGGTACTAGCGATCCACTTTGTTTATTTACCGGTGGCGTAATGACAGCTGGCTTTGGGGGAACTATTTTATCCCATTTTCAAGCAATCGACAAGTGGGTAACTCTAAATGGGTGTAACACTACTCCAACTGTAACTGACTTACCGGATATTGCCAATGACGGAACAACCATAAAACGAAGAGTTTATTCAGGGGGCACAAATGGAGCTGAAGTGGTAAGTTATGTTGTTTTGAATGGCGGACATACTTGGCCACAAGGTTTTCAATACTTACCGGAAGCAGTTATAGGTAAAACAAGTCAAGATTTGAATGCTTGTGAGATCATTTGGACATTCTTTAAACGATTTAAGCGATAATATATTTAGCTATCAGTTCAAACGATGTGGTATTTGTTTCACTCTAGGCCAAATAGAATATCCCTTGTAAAAGGGTTAATATAATCACCTCAAGTCTAGAGACAGGTGCTAAAACAATCCTATAATTGATAACAGGATTTTAACGAAACATTCTTTTAGCTTTGAACTATTCTTCTGCCCTAGGGTTTTTTTGCTTGAAAGGGTTCTTACCCCAGCCCAGAAAAATTTATCATCAATTGTAAAAAGCTCCGATACCAAAAAGATAAAACTACAAACAACCTACCATGAAAGAATTAAAAAACAATATTTACTTAAAACTAGGCGCCATTGTTTTTATTACTTTGGTGCTGCTTATTCCCACTTCCATGATTAGAAGTTTAATCACTGAAAGGGAGGCTACGCAAAATGAAGCCATAAAGGAAGTAAGTTCTAAATGGGCAGAACAACAAACCATTTCAGGGCCATTTGTTTCTATTCCTTACTATAGATATGTGAAGGAAGTTTCCTCCAAGGACTCTGCGGAAAAAATAGTTCAGGTAAAAGATTACTTACACATCTTGCCTTCTCAATTAAACATTTCGGGAAACATAAATCCAGAAAAGCGTTATCGGGGTATTTACGAAATTGTGGTTTATAACTCTAAACTTGAAATTTCTGGCACCTTTAATAAATTCGACCTCGCCTCTCTCGACATTCAACCTAAAGATATTTCTTTCGATAAGGCTGAATTTGTTGTTGGAATTGATGATTTGCGTGGAATAGAAGAACAAATTAATTTATCGTGGAACAACGAAAGCATATCATTTAATCCGGGTGTTAGTTCTGATGACGTGGTAAAATCTGGGATTAATGCTGTTGTTAAGATGGACCCTAAAGATAGTTCTACTTATCAATTTAAGCTCAGTTTAAATTTGAAAGGCAGTCAACTGTTGTATTTTACACCCGTAGGAAAAGTTACCGATATCAATTTATCCTCTGATTGGCCGAACCCCAGTTTCAATGGAGCTTTTTTGCCCGACAAAAGAGAAATATCTGAAAAAGGATTCAAGGCAAATTGGAATGTTTTACACCTCAACAGAAACTTCCCTCAAGTTTGGACGGGTAGTCAACATACAATCAGCAAATCCTCTTTTGGCATAGATTTAATATTGCCAGTTGATAACTATCAAAAATCGTATCGGTCAATTCGATATGCTATTTTGTTTATCGGCTTTACATTTTTGGTTTTTTTCTTTATTGAAGTGCTCAATAAAGTATTTATTCACCCGGTACAATATATTTTGGTGGGTGTGGCACTGATAGTTTTCTACACGCTGTTACTTTCTTTTTCAGAACACATGAAATACAATCTTGCCTTTATCATATCCGCTTTTTCCACCTTGCTGCTTATTGCTGGTTATGTGAAAGCCATTCTAAAATCCACCCAACTGTCGTTACTGATCTCGGGCATATTAACAGTGCTGTATACTTTTATATTTGTGATTATACAACTTCAAGACTATGCCCTACTTATTGGAAGTATTGGTATTTTTATTATACTCGGTCTTGTAATGTATTTCTCTCGCAAAATTGATTGGTACAATTTAAGTCTTGAAGAAAAAAAGGATTAGTACAGCAGCTAATTGATTGTCAATAAACGAATCCAGGTTCGTTTGTTGACAATCAATGTTTTTTTTGTGGGTAGCGTACCCGTATAATTTATTTTGTATTTGTTATTAATTGATTTCGCCGTCAGTTTTATTTCTATTTGTGATGGGAGTAAAAATTGCCGAAACTAGCTGTTTCATGAAATACTTTTTCAGTGTTTATATGATTCCTTTTCTTATCGGTTAAAGCGTTATTTCTGAAAATTTTATTGCTCTTTAGCATCTTTTATCTAACCCTGTAGGTATAAAGTTTGAAATTTTAAATCGGTATAAAATCAGTAAATTTGATAAAAAGTAAACCATGAGTGGACATATCATAAATATTGATTCGGAAATTTTAGGAGGAACTCCTGTTTTCAGTGGCACACGGGTGCCAATAAAAAATCTTTTTGATTATCTAGAAACTGGAGAGTCAATAGATTATTTTCTAGATGACTTCCAATCTGTTAATCGCGAGCAAGTGATTAAACTGCTTGAAATGTCTCAACGCCTTATTGAAACTTCATCAAATATATTGTATGAAAATATTGCTGGATGAATGTGTAACTAAACACCTTAAACCTCATCTTGCTGGGCATGAAGTAGCAACAGTAAGAGAAATGGGCTGGAGCGGTGTAAAAAACGGTAATTTAATGAAGTTATGCGTTGAGAATGGCTTTGAAATTCTGCTAACAATTGATAAAAACATACGGCATCAACAAAGTATTGATAGATACTCTATAATTATAGTTATATTAAATTGCTATTCAAGTAAGGTTGAAGAATTAATTGAATTCCTTCCTGAATTTGAAGCACAACTCCCTGTATTTCAAAAACAGAATGCTTATGAAATAAGCCGTTAAGTATATGATTCTATAGGGATATATCAATCCAAACAAGAAGTACTTAACTATTCGTCTATACTTTTTATTGTAGCTATTATTTTAAGGAGCTAACATAGAATATACTGAAGAATATTTGATTAAACTATTTTGTTAACTGATGGAAATAATTGTAAATCTCATCTGCTTCATGCATATTGCAAATTTTCAATTCTAAGTATACAAAACGATTTTTTAATAATATTTTTTACCAACATCTTAATGTTACATGAAAAATATCATTCCAATCTCCCTCCTGATTCCGATTCTTTTAAGCGGACTTTTTTCCGAAGCACAGGTAAACATTCCAGAAGGCCGAAGCAAAATGTTGGCGCGGGCTGCTGCCCTTGATTTAAAAACACCCTACCAACCTCCACCCGGTGATGCATTATCGCATAATACCTCTGGCTATGCCAAAATTATGTGTTCGGCAGTTTTTATTACCGGGCTAACCCCTGAGTTTGCAGCTGAGCATGTGGGTTATTTTACTGCACCCTATTCGGAGAGAGCAAAGGTTAGTAAGCCGTTTATCGACTATCAAACAAAGTCGGTTTCCATCACTTTGCCCAATGGGGTTACCCGAACTGCCATCTATACCGGCGACCTGGGTTGTGTTTGTTTACCGGAAGGTAAAAACTCCTTGTATTATACACCCACCAATATTGCTCGCAACCTACCAGATGCTGCTACAACCCCCTGGCCAATGGGAGATGTTTTGCCAACCACTGAAATGCCAGTCAGCATTAATATGAAAAAAGTTACAGAAGCCTTAGATTCTGCTTTTTCCCCTGAGGATGCTTTTACTGCCGCTTTTGTGGTAACCTACAAAGGCAGGATTATTGGCGAGCGATACGGGAACGGAATCACCAAAAATACCCCATTAGAAAGTTGGTCGATGGGTAAAAGTCTTTCCGCTACCATAATGGGAATACTTATCCACCAAGGTGTATATAAATTAGATCAACCAGCCCCCATACCTAAATGGCAAGGCAAAGGTGACGGGCGTGCCAAGATCCGAATCATGGACATCATGCATATGTCGAGCGGACTGTATTGCAGGGCTCCGCAAGACCCGGATTTCAACCCCTCGGTTGGATACCCCGACCATTTATATTTATATACGGGTGCAATCAATTCATTTGAGTATGCGGCTAATCTACCTCAACAATGGCTGCCCAATCAGGTAGGTCGTTATCGGAATTCCGATCCTGTACTTACCAATTATCTCAATCGATTGGGGATAGAAAAAACAGGTAAAGATTATCACAGCTTTCCCCAAAAAGAATTGTTCGATAAAATTGGCATCCGCACCATGGTGATGGAAGCCGATCCCTATGGTAATTTTTTAACCCAGGGCTATGAGTTTGCCTCCGCCCGCGACTGGGCCAGATTGGGCAATCTTTATTTACAGGAGGGTGTTTGGAATGGAGAACAAATTTTGCCCGAAGGATTTACCCAATTTGTAAGCACCCTTGCCGAGCCCTGGGTAGCAGATGGACGACCTATCTATGGAGGCTTGTTTTGGATTAATGGAGATGGTCGCCTACCCATCCCTACAAACGCGTATATGATGCTCGGTGCGGGTGGACAATCCGTAACCATCATCCCTTCCCATGATTTAGTAATTGTTCGCCTTGGCCATTTTAAAGGACAAAAAGCAGGCGATAAGGCTTTGAATAAAGCGTATGGTTTATTGATGGAGGCGATACCAGCAAATGTGAGATGATGGGATGGATTGAGTAGATAGGGGGCTAAGTGAATTTATATCAGGACTAGACAATCTTCTCTACTTCAATATTTGTAACCAAATCACAGATACCTTGTTTCCATGTATAATAATATCCCGCCGAATTATATAGATATTCCTCCGAACCGAATAGTCCCCGCTGGGAGACTATTCGGAGAAGGAATAAAGCGTATACTTTATTGATGGAAGCGATACCAGCAAATGTGAAATGATGGGATGTATTAAGTAGATAGGAGGCTAAGTGAATTTATGTCAGGACTAGACAATCTTCTCTAATTACATATTTGTAACCATATCACAGATACCATGTTTCCATGTATAATAATATCCCGCCGAATTATATAGATTATTCCTCCGAACCAAATAGTCCCCGCTGGGAGACTATTCGAAGAAGGAAAATCTATTAATCCCCAGAGTAGACTGAATTGGCGACTTGTGAAAAATTGCAACAGTTGAAAATTTGTAAAAGCACATCAACTTTCATTTTATTTCCTATATTTGTTAATATTAACAATAATACGAAACAAAATGGCTTATTTAGACTTTAGAACTGCCCTTTACAGATTTGAAGTATTCTGCACAAGGGATATAGAAAAGCTGTTCCCAAAGTTTGATTCAAGGCGATTGGTTGAATGGCAGCGGAAGGGATATATCCAGAAGCTGATTAATAAGTGGTATTTATTTACTGATATTCCCATAAATGACCGGCTCAGGTATCGGATCAGTAACTGCCTGCATCGTCCTTCATATATTTCACTTGAATCTGCTCTTTCACACTATGGGCTGATACCGGAAGCTGTGTATTCTGTACAGAATATCACCACGAGAAAAACGATAGCTTACGAAACAATTGCCGGCACATTTAATTACAGAAATATTAAAGCGCAGCTGTTTTTTGGATATGAAGTTGACAACAATCAAACAATACCATTGTTAATAGCTTCACCTGAAAAGGCGATCTTGGATTATTTATATCTTAATCACCAATTAAATACTATAGAAGATATAGAAGGGCTGAGGCTAAATCTTACCACCTTTAATGAAACCATTAACAAGAACAGATTAATTTCTTATGCTGCATGTTTTGAAAGTAAAACATTGAATAAGCGACTAAACCTATTGAACAAAATCAACAATAATGCTGACATTATCTGAAATAGAAAAAAATTATCCTGAAAACCTTCGAGGGTTCAAGCGATTTATTTTAAGAGAATATCTACAGCATAAATTATTGCAGATTCTTTTTGACAGTGAATATGCCAATGAGCTATGTTTCTTAGGGGGTACTTGTTTAAGGATTGTGCACGGGAACACTCGTTTTTCTGAAGATCTTGATTTTGATAATTTTACGATTGCTGAAGATACGTTTGTAAAAGTATCAGGCGTGTTAAAAAAGCAATTAGAGCAGGAAGGCTATGATGTTGAAATGAAAACGGTTTTAAAAGGTGCATATCATTGCTATATCCGTTTTCCTGAAATATTATATAAGGAAGGATTGTCGAGTTATAGAGAGGAAAAGATATTAATACAACTGGACACAGAGCCTCAGCATTTTGATTTTGTTCCGGAAAAATATATTTTGAACCGGTTTGATGTGTTCACCCAGATCTTTATTACACCACTAAAGTTACTGCTTGCCCAAAAATTCTATGCTGTTTGCAATCGCGAAAAAAATAAGGGAAGAGATTTCTTTGATATTGCATTCTTATTGTCATTGATTGACAGGCCGGATTATAACTATCTGGAATTTAAAATGGGTGTGTGTAATGAGAAGCAACTCAAAGAAAGAATTTTCGAAAAGTGTAAAAGCGTAAACATGCAGGAAATGGCACAGGATGTTCAGCCATTTTTATTTAATCCCAGGGATATACAAAAGGTATTGCTATTTCCGGATTTGATTAAGCAGGCTAAATTCTAACCAGGCTGAAAAATCCGCAAACCTGCTCTATTTCGTTATCAAGAACCACTCCTTTTCTGATGGCAATAAACGAATTGCGGCATTCTTATTTGGAAATAACGATTAAAGTGACACAATCATTTTAGTGTCTCCTACCCCAAACAAAAAAGCTTCTAAAACAGTACCTGTAATAGAAACTTTTAAAAGCTGTAGGGGGAGGGATCGAACCTCCACGAGGTGGTTAGCTATAGCGCAAAGTTCAGTGGTCGACCCTGGTCGCCCGAATATCGCTACCCGAACGGCTCTACACTACGTTTGTCCCATTATCCTCACCCCCGAGACAAGAGGGCATGTCTGCCAAAAATTTCATCACCCCACAGTATCGTCAACCATTGAACGTACTTGAATACGTTTTCATTGACTATACAAGATTACATTATTTTATTGTTTATTTGGTAATATTTTAAACAAAATGTATAAAATATAGAAAATGTTCAATAATATTGTATATTTGTTAGATAATATCTAAATTAATAAATAAAATGAGCGTCAAACTGAATCTCGACAAACTCGATCTGCAGATCATTCAGGAAATGATGGAGGATGCAGAAATATCCTATGCCGACCTGGGCAAGAAACTATTCGTTTCAGGAGGAACCATCCACGTACGAATTAAAAAACTCGAAGAACTAAAAGTAGTTAAAGGTAAAAGATTATCGGTAGACCTGAAACTATTGGGCTACGATGTGATCGCTTTTATAGGCATCTACCTCGAAAAAAGCTCCCTATACGATTCCGTAGCCCGCGAATTGAAGAAAATTCCGCAAATCGTTCGCCTAAACTATACCACCGGCAACTACAGCATGTTTGCTGAAATCGTATGTAGAGATATCCAGCAACTCCGTTTTGTGCTGCACGACGAACTGCAAAAAATAAAGGGCATCGAACGAACCGAAACCTTTATATCCCTGGAAGAAAGTCTCGATAGGAATATTGTAGTAGCCCCCGTATCTTCATTATTTGTATTTTCAGTTAAACACGATTGCCATGCTACATCTGCAAAATATATTGCCTTTACTGAAGCAGCATAAAAAATTCATCATTCTTTTCACCTTCCTAATTACTATAGGAACGGCCCTGCTTTTATTCTTTATTCCACCCGAATATAAATCAGTAGCTACCCTAACCCCCCTCAATACCCAGCTGGCCGATAAGGGAACGCTGTTTAATCCCAATATCAAAGACCTCTATTCCATTTTTGGAAATGGGGATGATATTGAGCGTATGGAGGCAGCGAATGATTGGAACTCTATTTATCTGGCAATGGTGCAGGAAATGAAATTGGATGTCTATTATAAAATCAAAGATGAGAATCTCTCTAACCGTCAACAGAAAGCAGCGGCTATTTTAAAAACCAAGTTATACGCACAACCTACCGAAAAAAGCATGTTGCAACTGATTGCATGGTCAAAAGAGCCAGAAATGAGTGTAAAACTGGCGAATGTGTTTACAGCTAAAATAAGTGCACGCATACAATCTGTAATACTCACCCGGTACGATAGCGCCATTAAATATATGCAGCGTTCGCATGATACCTTACAGTATAAGTATAGAAAGGCTGCCAGTGAACTTTCTAATGCTACAACACCTGAACAGGAGATCGCCAAAATTGAAGTATCCGCACTTGCCAACTTATTGACAGATAATATTAAAATTACCGGTGAATTGCAACAAGCCAAGGCATCGGTTCCACAAATACTTTTTGTGCTAGATAATCCCGTTGCCGATAAAACGGCCGTTCGGCCCGATAAACCTGCCGTAATAATTGGAACTATTTTGGCAGCCCTTTTTTTTAGTATGGCCTGGGTAATTATTTACCACCGAAATAATCAGGCATAACATGCAGGTGCCGGCACTTTCTTTGCGCCCGATAACACTCCTATTCGTGTTCATCTTTGCAGGCGCTTGGGCAATTGCTTTGTGGCAGTATCAGCCGCTTTGGATGGTAGTGCCCTTTATCGCGCTGGCTATTAATGCACTCATTCCTCACCTACTCAAGCCCTCTATTGCTCTTTTCTGGCTCTTATTTATTTGTATTCCCCTCTCTACCGAATGGCAATTGTTGCCAACCCTGGGCATCGACTTCCCCGACGAATTGTTGATGATATTTTTAACCCTGGCCGGACTATTTTATTTTTTGCGATCTCCAACCAAACTGCCCGAAGTGTTGGGTCGCTCCAATTTGTTCACGGGCTTACTAATTCAATTGATTTGGATAGCGATTTGCTGTGTTTTTTCATACGAGCCAATTCTTTCTGTAAAATACCTGCTGGCTAAAATCTGGTTCATCGTACCCTTTGTTATCTTGCCTGTTTATTTTATTCGCAGTTCGCGCGATTGGAAAATATGGGCTGCCTGTTGGTTACTACCTATGTTGATTTTGGTTATTCAGGTGCTTGTTCGACACAGTTTATATGGTTTTACTTTTTTCGATATTCGAAAAGCCATGTCTCCCTTTTTTCGAAATCATGTGAATTATGCCGCACTGCTAACCCTACTGCTTCCTGCCGCAGCTGCTTGTTATCACCGAACCCAAAAGGGAAGCCCCATTCGTAAATGGATACTGGCGGGATTACTGGTTGGGATTGCTGG
>JAPLEI010000099.1 GCA_026391195.1 Bacteroidota bacterium
TATAAGGAAAAAGGCGGCGACCAAGAAGTCTTTTGCCAATATGATTACGGTTATACGCCTGCATTTGATGAGCTATGTAGGGTTACTGGAATTTATAAAAGACACTTATAAAGCCTGGAGAAAAATGAATGGCATTCCCCTAGCATTTTCTCCTTAAAAAAGGGTGGGGTACTACCACCGAAATTGAAATAACGTATTTTTGGGCTGTAACTCTTTACAGAAAGGGGTTACAGCTAATTTAAACCCGACTTTAGTCGGACAACAATGAAAAATTTATTATTCTTATGTATTTGCTTTTGCTTAGTTGCTACTACAAAAGCACAGTTTGAAAAAGGTCAGAAAGTGATTGCTGGACAATTTTCGTTTTATACTCAATCCACTCAAACTAATTCCCCCTCTGGGGTTTCTAATGCTTCAGATGTATTTGCTGCTTTTTCTTATTCTAGTTTTTCAAGTCCAACTACACTGAAAGGTTTTGGTATTAACTTGGTATACGGAGATAATAGTACAAATAGTATTGGCAATTCTGTGGGTGTTTTTTATAATTATACAAAATTAGAAAAACTCGCCAACCGCTTTTTTTCACTTTTGACGGAACAGCAGCAATAAATTATAGTCAAGGAAATTTTAACCCTACTAAACAAACATTCATATTTTCTAATGTTTCGCTGAATCTAGGTTTGTTATATCATTTGAATAATCGTTTTTTACTATCCGCCTCATTGGTTAATCTTGCAAGCTTATCTTATAGCTTTAGTGAAACAAATACATCTATGGTTGGAGGCACAGCCGTTAATACAAAGCGTAAAGGATTCAATTTTAATTCGGGGTTAAGCGGATTTAATTTAAATAACGTGGCCTTCGGGTTTAAGTACTTATTGAAAAAGAAATAATAAAATCTGGTTACCTTCCTCCTTTTTTATTTTCATTATTTTGAATTATATTGAAGGATGAAACCCATTCATTCCTTCTTCATACTTGTAATAGTTTTGGCATCTACCATTGGTTGTAAAGCGCCTAATTCCGACTATCAGAATTGGCAGATTTACGGAGGATCCAAAGAAAATATTCGCTATTCTTCCTTAACCCAAATCGATACCCTAACAGTGGCTAAGCTGGGGAAAGTTTGGGAATATCACACCGGGGATGCAGAAAAAAACACCCAGATACAGGCGAATCCAATTATTGTTAACCGGACAGTATATGGTATAACACCCAGACTAAAACTAATCGCACTGGATGCGGTAACCGGCAAATTAAAATGGAGTTTTGATCCCTATTCAATTTCCGCAGATGACGTGCACAGTGCGGGTTATTTTGCGATGAATGTTTGCAGGGGAGTAACGTATTATCAAGACAAGGATTCGAAAAGATTATTTTATGCTGCCGGTTCTACTTTGTTTTGTGTAAATGCAGCAGATGGCACTTTGTTCACCAGCTTCGGTAAAAAAGGTACTTTAGATTTACACGAAGATTTAGGAAGAGATGTTAGTGAACTCTATGTAGCCATGACGACTCCCGGTGTTATTTATAAAGATCTCATCATTATTGGTTCCAAAGTAAATGAGCAGGCCAATGCAGCACCGGGTTATATTAGGGCCTATGATGTACATACCGGTAAGCTTCGCTGGAAATTTCATACCATTCCACAGCCGGGTGAAGAGGGCTATGATAGCTGGGAAGACAAGGAGGCATGGAAAAATATTGGTGGCGTAAATGCGTGGGCAGGTTTTAGTTTAGATGAAAAAAGAGGGATATTATATGCCCCCCTTGGATCTGCTTCTTATGATTTTTATGGAGGTAAGCGCTTAGGGGATAATTTATTTGCCAATAGTATTTTGGCTTTAGATGCCGCTACTGGCAAAAAGGTTTGGCACTTTCAAACCGTACATCATGATGTGTGGGACAGAGATTTACCCACTGCCCCTGCCTTAGTTACTATAACAAAGGATGGAAAACAGATAGATGCTATAGCACAACCTACAAAATCCGGATTGGTATATGTATTAGACCGCACCAATGGAAAGCCTGTTTATCCGGTACAGGAAATGCCTGTGCCCACCAACACAGATTTAATCGGAGAAAAACTTGCACCTACCCAACCCTGGCCCACAGTAATGGAGCCATTCGCAAGGCAGGTATTCACTGAGAAGGATATTAATCCGCTTATTTCTGCCGAAGAACAACTTGCGATTAAACAGCAATTACAAAATCTAAGTACCGGATTTACTTTTAATCCTCCCTCCAAAAAAGGGACGGTTATTTTCCCCGGGTTTGATGGCGGGGCCGAGTGGGGTGGACCTGCCTATGATCCGGATTCCCATATACTTTATGTGAATGCCAATGAAATGCCCTGGATTTTAACCATGGTTGAACAAAATAATTCCGCCCCCAAAAAAGAAACCATCGGCGCTGCTGGGGAAAGATTATATCGGGTAAACTGTATGACTTGTCATGGACCCGAAAGAAAAGGAAGTGGCAACAATCCGGGATTAATTGATATTGAAAAAAAATACAACGAGGATAGCTTAACCCATTTATTAAAAGGCGGAAGACGCATGATGCCGGCTTTTGCTCAATTAACAAAAGAGGAAATAGAGGCACTCAATACATTTGTTTTATCTATAAATACCAAAAGAGATAAAACCTATACCGGTCCAACCAAAAAAAGTAATCCCTACTGGGAGATGCCATACAATAGCACCGGGTATAATAAATTTCTTACCAAAGAAGGGTATCCGGCTGTTGCACCACCCTGGGGTACTTTAACTGCCCTCAATTTGCAAACCGGTAAAATCGTTTGGAAAAATACATTAGGCGACACCCCCGGCTTTAAAGAAAAGGGCATACACACCGGAACAGAAAACTATGGCGGTCCGGTAGTTACGGCTGGCGGATTATTATTTATTGCTGCAACAAAAGATGGTATGTTCAGGGCATATAATAAAAGAACCGGGAAATTACTATTGGAGGTACCCCTGCCTTCTCCCGGTTTTGCCACCCCATCAATTTATGAAGTGGACGGACAACAATTTATTGTTATTGCCTGTGGAGGGGGAAAATTAGGAACGGCATCAGGGGATGCCTATGTGGCGTATGCGATTAAAAAATAAATGCACTTACTTATCTTCATTTATCAAGCATCCAGGGTTTGATGGTTTGATTTGTAAGAATTTGAATTGCTGAACCTTGCAACGAACGGTAATGCTTGTAGTATCCCGTTTGAACCATATACTGGAAAATATAATCCTTTGATTTAATTGCACTTTTTTACATAATACACGCAAGTATGAATCGCAAGCAGTTACGCTTGATATTGGATATGCCTTACGAGTTCCTTAAAATAAGTCGGTGACCATATCTCCAATACTTTGTCATCCCGGATAAACTTTACAATATCTTCTTTGATGGCTTTAAAAGAAACTGCATCAATTTTTTTAAGCAATAAAGCTGTAAACTCTTTTTCACTAATCGAACTTTTTTTCCAGTCGCCGCTATCAATAGATCTTATTGCTAAGTGAGAAAGATTCAACGGAATCTGCTTTTTAATGTACCATTCCAGGTCAAACCAATCTCTTCCTTTTACGCGGGTTCCCCATTTTCTAAATAGTAAAGCATGTACTTTTCCAGCAAACAAGTCTGGAGCCGCATAACACTTGGTATAAAATGAAAAGGGACGAAGCAATAATTTTTCTTCTGTGGTAAACCCCAGCGGAGGCGTTTTGTCAACTTCCAGTTTAATTTTTATTTCAGGTCGGCTGCCCATCTTTTCCTGACTGATAATATCTTTTAATATAAGTTCTTTCCATTCGGTGCCTGGTTTTAGAAAAGCCGAATCTATTGCCGTTTTATTTGTTTTGTTCTTTTCCTTTACAGTTACTTGCATGCCGAGTGCTTCAAACTCTTTTAGCATACCATTTAGGTAGGGTTGTAAGGAGAAATCGGGATTTGCTTCTAACAAGGTGAAATCAAGATCTTCTGAAAACCTTTCCAAACCATAGAATATTCGCAAAGCTGTTCCGCCATAGAAGGCTGCTTTTTCAAAAAAGCCGCTTCTCTGCAAACCGGCCAGCGCAATCTGCTGCATAATTTCCCGCAAAGCCTGTTCAGCATCCTCCCTGCTGTTGGGTTTATATTCTTCAATCCATTCTTTAATCATAATTCAGCTAAGGTTTTATATAACATTAAGACACTAGCCTCTTTGGGAGCTTTTTTTATCCAGTCTTTGATACTGCGGATATTGAGTTCCCATAAGTTTTGTTTTTCTATCCGAAGATCTTCCATTAGATAAGCCCTTGTTTGTTTGATGCTTCTAAGTATCAGGCGCGGAGTAGTAATTATTTTATCACAAAGTGCCTTTTCAGGGGTTGCCATCAGAATTCTTTGTCTGGGAGCAAGTTCTATTTGCTGCTGTCCAAAGGAGTAATAGGGGAGCGCTAAATGGTGATATTTGAATCTTCCCGCAGGTGTTTTATAGGTTTTAGATGTGTTCGTGCTCATTGAACAGATCTCATACACCCGCTCGGGTATCAATCCCCAGTAGGATAGGGCCGAATCGGAGGAAATATAGCTTGGTCCCCACAGGTGATTCGCCAAAAGAAAATTTTCCGGGCCTTCGATCTTTAGTTGCGGTCCTGGGATAAATACACCTCTTTTAATTTGGGTGAGTATTTTTTGTTTTACGAGCTCATTTATTTTATCATAAGGTCTTTTATAATCTTTCAGTAAGTCCATTAAAACCTGTCTGGTTAATGGCTGTCCGGCATAATTGCCAACTTGCTCCCTGAATTCCATAATTGACAAATTAAATATCAAATATCGGATAATATTCGATAAAATATATTTATTTAGTCAATATAATGTATGAAAAACAATAAAATATCGGAAATAAACCGATAAATAATTAAAAAAGTATCAATTATATAAATTGCTCAGTTTTGATATAAGCATACAATTTCATTTGCGGCATGTATTTTGTGTAATATTCATCTAACACAGATAAGTACTAAGCTATGATTAAAAATATTTTAAATTCTTCAGCTATGCGAACCGCAGCATGTTCTCTTCTTTTTTTATTTTTTTTCCCCTGTTATATAAATGCCCAGAATCCACTTGATTTGTTAAAGGGAAAAGGAAGTAGTAATAATTCGGGGGAAATGGTTACGGGGTTAAAAGAGGCTTTGGAAAAAGGTGTCCAAACAGCTTCGGGTAGGTTATCAAAGGAAAATGGTTTTTTACAGGATGCGGCAGTAAAAATTCTTTTACCCCCGGAAGCTCAGTCAGTGGAGAAAACGGCCCGGCAGTTTGGATTGGGGAAACAAGCTGATAATCTCATTACCAGCTTGAACAGGGCTGCGGAAACTGCCTGCGCTGATGCTAGTACAATTTTTCTTGCTGCCATAAGGCAAATGAATGTTACCGATGCTTTGGGTATTGTGAAAGGTGCTGATACTGCAGCCACACAATTTTTACGCCGCACCTGCAGTGCCCAACTCACCAGTCAGTTCACACCGGTTATCGAGCAGGCGCTTGAGAAAACGGGTGCCACTAAACTTTGGAAAGATTTTTTTTCGACCACCAATCGGTTCTCGAGAACACCTGTAAATACTGATTTAACGGGCTATGTAACAGAAAGGGCTCTTCAGGGGTTATTTCATTACGTAGCTTTGGAGGAGAGAGAAATTCGCAAAAATCCATTGGCAAGAACCAGTGATGTGCTAAAAAGGGTTTTTGCACCGCAATAGAGCAAGTATGGCTAAGCACCCTGAGTGGGAGTGAGTATAATAATGGTCTTTTTGTTTATAGCAAGGGAATTTATCTCTAAAAGCTAGACAGTAAAGTATCACCCTCGTGAATTCCTCCCAAAAGTCATTTACAGGTATGCGCGGAATTCGCATCATCTGCGACGGCATTAGAATTTTATGGTAGTCCCGACAGGAATTAGTTCGAAAATTTGCCAAAAGATATAATCCCCTTTTTGTATTTCGACCTTGACCTGCAATAGCATTTAATCACATATTATTTTCTAAATAATTGCTAAACAAAGGGTTATCTAAATTTATGTTCGCTGTTTGCAAAATGCAAACAAAAAACTATCTTTGCTTTATGAAATCACACAATGGCATGCGCCCACAGGATATTGTAATCCTACTTAAGATCATCACGGTGGATAAAATGAACTGGCAATATAGAGATTTAGCTTTCAGCTTATCAATTAGTATTTCAGAAATATCTGAGTCATTAAGCCGAAGTCATTTGGCCGGGTTGGTAGATGAAAGTCGCAGAATAGTTCACCGACTATCTCTGCTAGAATTTATTGAGCATGGTTTGCAGTATGTATTTCCACAATCGCCTGGTACCTTGGTTACAGGTATTCCTACCGCTCACTCACATATTTTCTTCCAAAAAAAGTTTAGTTCAGATTTGCCATTTGTTTGGCCGGATGATAACGGCTCTGTTAGAGGTCTTGCAATTACGCCGCTTTATAAGGGAGTTACGGTTGCAGTTCGTAGCGACGAGCATTTATATAAGCTTTTGGCATGTATAGATATCATTCGCATTGGCCGGGTACGAGAGATTAAAGTAGCATTAGCGGAACTTAAAAAAGCAATTTTGCTATGAGTCATTATCAAAATATTACCAGAATAAAAGCTGTCCATCTAGCCCTACAGGAGATGGCTAATAAAATACTCTTTGTGGGCGGAGCAACAGTATCCTTGTATACAGATCGCCCATTTGTCGAAATGAGACCCACCGATGATGTAGATATTCTGATTGAATTAGTTGATTACACCGGCTTCACTCAAGTTGAAGAGCAACTCCGACGGAAGGGATTTGTGAATGACATTGAATCAGGAATAATCGGGAGGTACAAAATCAATGGAATTGTAGTGGATGTTATGCCAACAAGTGCAGCGGTATTGGGTTTTACAAATCGATGGTATGCTGAGGGATTTTTACATCCGATGTATAAGGACTTAGCGCAGGATTGTATAATCCGAATTTTTCAGCTAGCTTATTTTATTGCCACAAAATTGGAGGCATTCAAAGGACGAGGAAAAGGAGATGGCAGAATGAGCTCGGATTTTGAGGATATCGTTTTTGTGCTGAATAATCGAAATGCGATTTGGGATGAAATGCAGCGTAGCGCTCCATTATTAAAACAATACCTCAAAGTAGAATTTGAAAGTCTTTTTGAAACTAATTATATCTATGAATGGGTAAGTGCGCATCTTGCTTACAATGAACAAAAGCGAGTAAGTTTAATTGTTGCAGGCTTGGAAACCTTTATCACAAATGAAAATAACAGTTAGTCTTAATAAGCATCACTCCTTTTTCGCTTCTGGTGTAGAACTTGTATCAAAAGATTAGGAAACTTCTATTCTTTTCAATCTATTTTAATTAGTATTAATTATCAGTAGATTGGATTAAGATTTGTGTGGGTAGGAGTGCAGCAGAATGAGGTTTTTAGGCTGCTGCACTAGAATATTTGGGGAATGGTATTATAATCGGTAACTTATATTCAAATAATCAGAAATGGCAACAAAGCGGCTATTATATGCAATGAGCAATTTTCAAGAACAGATAAAAAGGGTATCCGGTTTCATAGTTCTAATAACCTTCATTTTTTTCTCAAATCTTTCGTATTCCCAGAGCTCAAATACCGATAGTCCAAACATTGATGTGAATCTTGTTCAAAAAGATTTTACAACTTGGTGGGACTATACTTATTCTAATATTAAACTTTCTACTGAATTCATTCCTTTGGACGTTTCATCAAATATTATTTCAAAAGAAAGTTTTTTAAAACAACTCTCAACAGGAGAATATATTCCATTAAAAATTAATGGTACTGAATTAAAATATAAACTCTTTAAATTGAATCCTTCAAATGATCCTAGTATAAAAACTGAAGTTAAACAATTAGGATATGAAGGGTATAAAAATTATAAAATGGAAGGCACCGAAATGCCAGTCTTTGAATTTAAGGACATTAAAGGGAATGTATATAGTAATGAGTCTATCAAAGGTAAAATTGTTGTTTTAAAGTGTTGGTTCATTCATTGTGCAACCTGTGTTAAGGAAATGCCAGAGCTCAATGCCCTTGTTAAAGAGTATAGAAAGCGAAAAGATGTTCTTTTTATAAGTCTAGCATATGATTCAAAGGAAAAACTTGACTCATTTTTATTGACTCATAAATTTAGTTATGCTGTATTGCCAGTTCCTCAAATATTTATGGAAGGTCCTTTAAAAGTTACAGGATATCCCACACATTTCATTATTGATAAAACAGGAATTATTAAAAAGGTTGTAGTTGATTACCATGAAATGATTTCAACACTTAACAACGAGTTAGCCAAATAATCAATTAGAAAACTGCGCATTTTACTGTTTCCCACGAAATTCATGCTTGCATCTCCTTAATTGTATAATTCACTTCCCCAAAACATCTATTTCCCCTTTTTTGGCAACCAGGTTGCCAACCCCATTTCTAAAAATGGATGGTGTCGAGGCAGAAATCCCCACCAAAGGCGGGAAAGCCTGCCTCTCCGCCTCTGGCGGAAAACTTGCATTAAAAGATTATGTGGTCCCGCCAAGAATCCCTACCTGCCGGCAGGCAGGGAACTTGTATCAAGACTTTATGTAGTCCCGACAGGCCTGATTTCGAATTTTTGGGTAGAGGATTTGAAAGTAATATTAGTTTGATTCTTCAGTCTTTTCATTCCTAATACCTGTGTATATTTGAAAAAAGCTGAGATGAATAATATTAAATTATTTGAAGATAAAAAAGTAAGAAGTCACTATGATTCTGAAAAAGAAATATGGTATTTCAGCGTTGTGGATATCGTTGGCATTCTAACCAATCAGCCAAGCGTTTCTAGGGCAAGAAATTATTGGAAAGTATTGAAAAGTAGGCTCTTGAAAGAGGGGAATGAGTTGGTTACAAATTGTAACCAACTGAAAATGCAGGCAGAGGATGGGAAGTTTTATAAAACAGACGTAGGCAATGTAGAACTAATTTTCAGAATCATTCAGTCTATTCCTTCACCCAAGGCCGAACCGTTCAAACAATGGCTTTCCAAAGTTGGTTATGAGCGATTGCAGGAAATTCAGGATCCAAGTCTAAGTATGGATCGGGCGAGAGAAAACTGGCAAAAGATGGGACGAAGTGAAAAATGGATTCAGCAAAGGATGACTGGACAGGAGACGCGGAATAAACTAACTGATTTCTGGAAAGAAAGTGGTGTAACGCAAAAAGATGAGTTTGCCTTTTTGACCAATATCATTCACCAGGAGTGGACAGGTATAACTGTAAAAGCGCACAAACAAATCAAAGGCTTAAAATCTCAAAACCTAAGAGATCATATGAACGAGGCGGAACTGCTTTTTACGGCATTGGCTGAATTATCGACCAGACAAATTGCAGAAACTGAAAATGCAAAGGGTGTAAATGAAAATGCGAAAGCGGGTAAAAAAGGCGGAGCAATAGCAAAAAATGCAAGAAGGGAGTTGGAAGCAAAAACAGGTAAAAATGTTGTTACGGGTGAAAACTTTTTACCTCCCCCAAAAGCAAACAGAGATAAAAAATCATAAGATGATATTTTTTTCAAAAATAACAAGTAGTCCCGACAGGAATCCCTGCCGGCAGGCAGGGAACTGACATCAAAAGTTTATGTGGTCCCGGCGAGAATCGAACTCACATCAAAAGTTTAGGAAACTTCTATTCTATCCATTGAACTACGGGACCAGAAAAATACTCAGATAAATAAAAACGCCTTATCCAATCCCCGCAAAACTACTATTTCCCAAATGGATTGCCAAAGTTACCGGAGTAGCTTGCTCTTGGTTGCAGGTTATTTTATAAGTACCTTACCAAAAATTTATTCCATGCGATATACATCTGTAGTTCTGCTGATGCTTGCTATGCTGGTTTCTCTGCATACTGCGCAAGCCCAAAACGAAAAAAAATTACCTAAGGCCCATCTCAACCACCTCGCCATTTATGTGGTTAATATGCAGCAGTCGGCTCGATTTTATCAGGAGATTTTTCAGTTCGATACCATTCCCGAACCCTTCCATGATAACAAGCATGCCTGGTTTTCAATTGCCCCGGGCGTTGCCCTGCATATCATTCAGGGAGCCCCCCAGCCGAAAGAATATTATTTAAATAACCATATGTGTTTCAGCGTGGCCAAAACGGCTGATTATGTGGAAATGCTTATTCAGAAAGGAATACCTTATTATAATTCTAAGGGTGAGAAAGGACAAATCACTACCCGCATTGATGGGGTAAAGCAGGTATGGATCAATGATCCGGATGGCTATTTTATAGAAATTAATGATGCCAAAGACTAGCCTTTCCTTTCTTCAGCCCGGCAGATTCCGTATATTTGACCTCCTCAATAATTGATATGGTATTCTACAATTTTTTAATAAAGTATCGTTTTTGGCTAGGTTTGCTGGCTTTTGCTTTGGCCATTTGGGTAAACATTAGCTCCGGATTCTGGCCTTCCTTCATTCTCTACTTTGCAGGATTTATTGCTATTGCCAGCCATTTCTTTATTGGACCCATGCGCCTGATTCAGGGGCCTATGGAAGCGGGGAATATTGAAGAAGTAGAAAAAATTCTGGCAACCATCTGGTTCCCCAATCTTTTATATAAGCCCGTTCGCTCTACCTATTTTACCATTTTAGGTAATCTGGCCATGATGAAGCAGGATTTTACCACTGCTGAAAAACACCTGAAAAAAAGCTCCGAGCTGGGTTCCGCTATGCCCGAAGCAGAAGGCTCTAATAAACTGCAGTTAGGGATGATGGCCATGCAACGGGGCGACCTGAAACAGGGCGAATCTTATCTCCGAGCCGCCATTCGTGCAGGTATTCCCGATAAAGAAAGTGAGGCCGTTGCCTTTCTCGGCATGTGCCAGATTTTAATGAATAAGCGGGAATTTAGAGCGGCAAAAGAATTTTTCCGCAAAGCCAAAGCCTGTAAGCCCAAAACCCAACAGGTATTAGATCAGGTGAAGGAAATTGAAAAGTATATCTCCCGCATGCCCGGGTAATACTGCCTCTATCCCTATTGCGCGTCTTTTTTTGCTAATGTGATATTTGTCATATTTAGCAAAATCACATCCCCCTACCTTCAGGCTGAAATTAATTGTTCAGTAAAACTATTATTACATGAAAAAGAACATGGGCAGCACCGACCGTATGATACGGGTAATCTTTGCCATTGTGGTATCCATCCTGTTTTTCACGCATACCATAACCGGCACTGCCGGCTTAGTATTGCTGATTTTGGGCGGTATTTTTCTGGCTACTTCCCTTATCAATTTTTGCCCGCTTTATCTGCCCTTCGGAATCAATACCTGCAAAACAGATAAAAAAGTATAGTCAGCCTTTTATAGCATTGCTTTACTTCGGTAACGATACACCGGAGTAGATAAGAATTGCTTTATTGTAATGCCTGATAAACCGCTACCTTAAATTTCTCTGCGATATCTCCGCGGGTAAAAGGGTATTGCTGTAATACAAACTGGGCAACGATTTTTTCCTTGGGGTCTATCCAATAACTGGAGGCAAACATGCCGCCCCAGCTAAAGCTACCCTCTGATGTTACACTATACGGTGCACCAATCCAAACTTGGCATTTCTTCCCAAACTCTTTTCCCCCAGCTGATTCAACGTCATCAATCGGATGCTGTTTCTGCCTATCAGATGCTTTCCATTATAATCTCCTCCATTTAAAAGCATCTGCATAAAAATAGCATAGTCGTAAGCAGTAGAAACCAATCCACCCCCACCCGAATAAAAGCTGCCATCGGGCAGGTTCGGATAGTCGCGATAAAACTTTCCGTTAACTTCCAAGGTTTCGGGACAATTCTCTACCCGATTGTTTTTATCACTCATGTGCAGCATGGCCAACCGATTTTGTTTGTTGGCCGGCAGATAGAAATAAGTGTCTTTCATACCCAGCGGATCAAATATGTATTGCTTAAAGTAAGCATCCAGTGATAATCCACTTACTACTTCTACCAGATAGCCTAATACATCGGTATTGAGCCCATAGGTAAATCGGTCTCCGGGTTGGTGAACCAGCGGTAAAGCAGCTAGCCGTAGAATATTATCTTTTAGTAATCCTCCCTTTAATCCAATTCCGCCCACAACGCCTGCTTTGGCATAAATGGCATTCATGGTTTCACTGCCAATTTGGGCATAACCGATGCCGGAAGTATGGGTGAGCAGGTCGCGGATGGTGATCTCTCGTTTAGCAGGCTCGGTGGTATAGCTGGTATCTATTTTATTAAAGCTCTGCAAAACGCGTGGCTTCTGAAAGGCAGGAATATACTTGCTTACTGCATCATCTAACAAAAAATATCCCTTTTCGTACAGTTGCATTACGGCCAAACTGGTGATGGCTTTGGTTTGGGAAGCAATACGCCAGATGGCATCTTTTTGCAGTTTTTTTCCAGCAGCTTTGTTATCATAACCAACAGCGTTATGGTAAACAATTTTGCCATTTCTCGCTACCAAGGCAATGGCTCCCTCTATATAATTACTATCAATATACGACTGGATTAATTGGTTGATACGCTCCAGCCGCTGAGAAGAAAAGCCAGCAGATTCCGGGGTGGTAGCGGGTTGTAACAGTGGCTGGGCGGTAACGGCATAAAACATACCGAGGGCCAAGAGGAGACTTAGAATTGATTTCATTGGGCGGAAATATTAGTGAAAAGCGTTTTGTGCAGACAGAAAATTACTACAATCTCCGCACAACTATTACAAATTCGAAAAATGCTTAATTGGTAGCAGGTTGGCTGTTTTCTATCACGAACGTTTCAATTACCCGGGGGTAG
>JAPLEI010000160.1:0-6980 GCA_026391195.1 Bacteroidota bacterium
GAACAGAGTGAGAGTGGGTTTGAGTGTGATTGCGTGTGTGCGTAATAGAAAAAAACTTTCTTCCCAGCGTAGTCTCCGCAACGACAGTGGAGGGACTGCGCGCTTTTGTGAAGGATATGCTTATTCCAAATCAATCAATCGCATTCGTGAAGGAAATTGATGTTCCTAGCGTAGACCCCGTAACGACAGTAAAGGGACTGCGCGCGTTCGTGAAGGAAAATCTTATTCAAAATCACTGTTCTTTTTACGACTCCTTAATTCACTTTCGGCACATTTATCAAGCTCCCAAAAAATAAGGCATTTAAGAAAAGTTTATTCGTTCCATACCAAGCCCCCCTGAAATTGGGGTCGTCGGTGAACATAATGATTCGTCCTTCTCCTTCCTGCGCTATATTAATCGCTGCTGAATTCTTGATTTTTTTAGCTGAATTCGGATGCAGATATCCACCAATTAAAGGAGTATCTGTATACTGTAAAACAGTGCTGTAGGGGTTTGTACTAGGGGCAAGATAGGTTTGTCCATTTCTATACACCGAAATCTTTCTGCTCGAAAAGCCAAATCCGATAGGGTGGGTAGTATCTAAATCGGCTTGAAAAATGGATCCTCCCAAATTTTTGGCACCCTCATTGTCACTAGCCATATCGAAATTGATTCTTGCTACAGTATTTCCTTTTGCACTGTCTATGGCAGGAATTATTTTCTCTTTGCTCATGCCCTGCTTGATGGCCCATTCTGTTCCTGATTTAATGGTAATTAAGGTACCCCCATTTTGTACCCAGGCTTTTATTTTATCAGCAGATCCTTTGTCTATTAATGAATAATTCCCCGAAACTATTATCAGGGTATTATATCTGTCCAATTTATAACGGCCTAGTGAAATGAGATCAATTTTGGCGATGGGTAAGTGCAACCGCTCATCCAGTAAATGCCATATTTCACCTGCCTCCGAAGCGGCAACACCGGTACCGATCAGCATGGCAGCCTTCACAGGAGCAATGCTTTGCACTAAGCTGCTACCCAGGTCGATGCCGGATAAGCTGTAACTCGATGATAATCCAAATATGGGAACTGCCGTTCCCTCGCTTACTTTATTTATCAGTTTATACAATGAATCTGCAGAAATAAACTGCCTTTGCACTGGTACAGATATGCTGCCATAACCAAAACTTTTTTGTTTTCCTCCAACCCCTATGGTAAAGGGTTTGAAGGCAGTTTGTACAATGGCACCACCAGATTGTAATGCATAAATGGCACGATGGGCATTATAATCATTCAGTTCAAAAACATAGGTTTCTGTGGCTTTTTCAATTGCAGGATTTTTCCTTTCAGGAAGTACGCTTATTTTATTGCCTTTATTGAAACCGCTTTTCAATTCGGCATAGGGTAATCCGTAGGCATGTATCAAACTCCAGGTAGATGCATCATAAAAAGTGCTATCCACATAGGGGATGGCTTTTTCGAAAATAGATTTCACCATGATGTAATTTGACTGCTCTACGGGAACAATAAAGGATTTACCGGCATCAAAATTTTTCCCATCAGCACTAACCAATTGGTCGTTGGTATATACTTCAATTTCGTGCAGTAATAATAGATTTACAAAAGCCCGAGTGCGGGTTTCATCTTTTGTATCACCAAAAAGGTAGGCTTTAATACTGCTTTTTTTCGCCTGGTCTGCCGCAGCTTTATAAAATTCACTGCGCATCTTCAATAGGGATGATTTTTCTGCTAATGAGGCCCGGATGGTGGCCAGCGACATGGTAAAGTGGTTGCGAACAGTAAATCCGAATGTGAGTGGGATAGTAGTTGTTTCCTGCACATGCCCACGACTGCTGGACTGTTCAAATAAAAATCCGGCACCGCCGTAAAAATTAATATAGCTGCTGCCATAGCCGGGGTATAACTTGTCATAGGCTTCTTTTGTAAAATACATCGAGCCAATTTTATTCATGGCCTCTGCAAAATAATTGGCATACTTAGGGTAAATGGAATTATAGAGATAGTCGGGAACCACAGGATTATTGCTGCTGTTTTTTCCGGGATCAAAATAGTGGGTGGCATTGGTACCCTGTTCATGGTGATCTGTTTGAACATAGGGGCGCCACTCATGAAAAAAACGGATCCGGTTTCTTGTTTCCGGAAATGTGCCTAAAAACCAATCGCGGTTTAGGTCGAACCAATAATGATTAAATCGTCCACCTGGCCAAATCTCATTGTGCTCTCTATCGGCAGGGTCTGCTACTGGAGGTTCTCCTTTGTGCATATTTGCCCAGTTGGTATGGCGGTCGCGCCCATCTGGGTTGATATTTGGGTCCATCAGAATTACCATTTCATTCAGCCATTTCTTTGTTTCCTCGCTTTCACTGGCAGTTAAATAATAGGCAGTTAACAAAGCTGCCTCACTACTGGAGGGCTCATTGCCATGCACATTATACCCTAAGTGTATCACAAGCGGTATGGAAGCAGTATTGCCTGTTAATTGACCAGCCAGGTTGGCTTTGCGTATTGATTCGATTTTTTGATGATTGTCGGATGAAGTAAATATGGCAACAATCTGCTGACGATGTTAATAGGTTTCTCCAATAATTTGATAATGGATGCGGTTGGATACTTTGCCGAGTTCTTTTAGGTATTCTACAATTTTATCGTGGCGGGTATGCTGAGAACCTATAGCATAGCCCAAGAATTTTTCCGGAGTAGGTATCGCCGGATTCATTGTACCCGATGCATCTGGATAAAAATAATCTGATTGCGAACTAGCAGTAAAGAATAGGGCAACACTGAAAATAAGAGAAAATGATATCCTATAAATCATGGGAGTAAATTTTGGAAAAGGAAAGTACTGATTTTTCAGTAAAGGAATTCAATTTTATTCCCAGTACAGTGCGCCCCCGGGGTTCTGTGTGCATTCGAACAAAGAATTGTTTCTTAACAAGCACTTATTATCCGTGAAAAAGTTGGAAATTATAAGTAAAATTGCAAATTGAGAGCCTGTGCGCCTCTGGAGCATGAGTGAGGAAGAAATCAAACTCACGCTAAACTGTCTCCCCCTACTTAGCCGTCTTCACCGGCATCTTATATGTGCCTACCACCGGAATAATCCGGTTATTGGTGTTTTTAAAATTGCACGAAAAATTTCCGCTCACCACATAGGTTATAGAATTAGCAGTAGAATCTTTTTTGGCGATACTGGTTATCGTATGTATAATATTCGTGGGTTGTATAATCGTATTGTTGAAAAGACTAGGGATGCTATTATCTACCAAACCAATCACTAAATCGCCATTACATCCGGATGAACTTAATAGCTGCCCGGCATCAATAATTTTATAGGAACCTACTTTCATAGTAACAAAGTCTGAGTTTTTGGTATAATGCTTGAAATAGCAGTCCAGAAAAAAGCTATCAACATTTATCTGACCAACATTAGTAATGTTATAAGATTTCGTACTCAAGCATCCTGTTTGGTTCGCTAATACCACTGTTGAAACCGAGTTGGTGGTATACTTTACATTATTGATATATGTATTTAGAAAATACTCGTAATTGGTTAAAGCGTCATCGTCTTTTCCACACGAAAAACATGCACAACTTATCAATAGATAAAGGGTAAATATGGTAATGCGAGAAGTTTTGTTCATGTTATGCATATATTATAATCATTGCAGGCACAAGTTGTTAAAAGAGTTCTCCCAAATTTAGATAAAAACCACTGCTTCCTTTACCAAAGCCATAGTCTAAACAAATATTGGCACCCGATTTTTTATTAATCCGTATCCGCAATCCTCCGCCAAATCCTCTTAAGAAGGGCTCGTAGGGCCTTTCATTTCCGTAAAACTGCTGCAGGTTAAAAAAGGCTACCCCCCCCAATAATCCATTGCGGGTGATGCGATACCGATATTCCGTTTCAAAATAAAGCATCTGCTTGCCCCTAAATCTACTTTGTATATACCCTCTTCCAGTGTTGTATTGATCGTCCCAACCCGTACTGGGTAAAAATAAGTAGTTGGGGTTTCCTACAGGTGTAAGCCAGTTATAGCTCCAAAATGCCAGGGTATTTTTAGATCCTCGGGGGAAGTTCACATATTTTCTTACATCAATCAGCAACGAAGCCCACTCTCTACTACTCCCCAGTTCCTTTAAATTTTGTCGTAGGGTAACATTCGCATACAAACCCTGTGTGGCATTTATTTGATTGGCCCGGGAATCGTAGATAATTTTTCCTACCGGTCCACTCGCCGTTTGTGAAGTGCCAATTTCTCTTTGAATGTACACATTAATCTTGCGGGTTTGTGGATCAATTACTTTGATATTCCAGAATTGATCGTAATAATAACCCACCCCGATAAATAGGTTCTTCCAAATTTTTCGCAAAACGGTTTCGTGTAATTTAACCTGCTCAAAATTTACGGTGTGGTTTTTATTCGGATCGGTTGTGCCACCCAACCCAAAAATATTGGAGGGGTATGAAATGTATCGGTTATCAGAGATAAATTCGTAGTTACCATTTCTGCTGAGTATGTCGGCATATAAGGGTATGATAATCTGATCATATTCCGAATAAGTGATGCTGGCCGAGATGGTGGATATTTTCGGATTGGGAACGTTTTTGGCATAAAATGCCACATTTGCGGTTAATACTCCGGCAAATCCAGTTTGAAGGGTATAACCAACTGCAGGTAGCGCAGAAACAAAAAAACGCTTTTCTTTTTTCAGCGTAAGAAGAGAATCTTTGGAAGGTTGCTTGCTTTTTCTTTTAAAAAGATCGAAAAAGTCTTTCTCTGAGGTAGCCGGCACCCCTTTTATTGCCGTATCCGCCATCGACAAATCCATTTGGCTATATCCATCGGTTGCTACTAGCAATAGAAGCAGTAAAATAGTAGCCAAACGCAGCATATTAGCTAGGTTGAAGGTTGTAACATAGAATCGGCATGTAAAAATACTAATATTGTTTATACTCGTTAAAGAGGATATGTTAAAAGAAAGTGAGCGTATGGTTGTAAAAATCCTCCACATATGCCTTTACTAACGAAAGACCGTTATTTTAGTTGTGCAAAAGATTAACACAACAAAAAGTATACAAAATAAAAATAATATAAATATCACTACAGAGTCTACTTCCTGGCAATACACCTTATTTTATCCCCATAACTCCTCAATTGTCAATATCTTAGCCCCTTATAGGCATTTTTGAACAAAATCCCATTTTTTGTCTGTTTATTTCCGGGAAATTCCCTACCTTTGCCGTCCGAAAAATCGGAATAAAAACTAAGTGTCATGGCCAGAGTATGTCAGGTAACCGGCAAGAAACCCATCGTAGGAAACTCCGTTTCCCACTCGAATATTAAAACAAAGCGTCGGTTTCTCCCTAATCTTCAGAAAAAACGTTTCTTCTTTGCAGAAGAAGATCGTTGGGTAACTATCAAATTATCTACCGATGCGCTGAGAACCATTAATAAAAATGGACTTTCAGCCGTTATTAAAGGCATGAGAGCTGAAGGAATCAAAATCTAATTAACCGCACAATTATTACACCATGGCAAGGAAAGGAAACAGAGTTCAGGTAATTCTTGAATGTACCGAGCACAAAACTACCGGCTTACCCGGAACCAGCCGATACATCACTAAGAAAAATAAAAAGAATACTCCCGAGCGTATCGAATTGAAAAAGTATAACCCCCTGATGAAAAAAGTAACTGTTCATAAAGAAATTAAATAATCATGGCAAAAGCAGCAAAAACGGCTATCAAAACCAAAGATCAAAAAGCCGCAGCCGAGGCAAAAAACTATACCAAAGTAATTAAGGCCATAAGAAGCCCCAAGTCAGGCGCCTATACCTTTAAAGAGGCTATTGTGCACAAAGACAAAATCAAGGATTTTCTTGCTGAAAAATAATCCCTGAAACAAAAACCTTATGGTAAAAAGCTTTCCCCCTTATCTGGAAGGCTTTTTCTGTTTTTAGCCTTATCTCCGTCAACCCAAATTATATGAGCTTCCTAGGAAAACTATTCGGTAAAAAAGAAAAAGAAACCCTCAACCAGGGACTCCAATCTACCAAAGAAGGGTTCCTATCTCGCATCAATAAAGCCATTCTGGGTAAAAGTAAGGTTGATGAAGATGTACTCGACCAACTAGAAGAAGCCCTTATCACCGCCGACGTAGGCGTTGAAACCACCCTAGCCATCATCGATGAGGTTCAAAAAAAAGTGCAGCAAGATAAGTATGTAAATACATCTGAACTTAACCAACTCCTGCAAAATGCCATTAGCTCTATGCTGGTGGATGTGCCAGATGATACCTTTCACAGTTTTCAGATACCCCCCGAGAAAAAACCCTACGTTCTGCTGGTAGTAGGCGTTAACGGCGTAGGTAAAACCACCACCATCGGCAAGCTGGCACATCAGTTTAAACAGGCCGGAAACCAGGTGATGCTGGGCGCTGCCGATACTTTTCGCGCTGCGGCAGTAGATCAACTCACCATCTGGAGCGAACGCGTAGGCGTACCCATTGTTAAACAACCCATGGGGTCCGACCCGAGTGCCGTTGCTTTTGATACCGTTACCAGCGCCCTGGCTAAAAAAGCCGACGTAGTAATTATCGACACGGCCGGCCGTCTCCATAACAAACAACACCTGATGGATGAACTGGGAAAAATTAAAAGAGCCATCGGAAAAGTAATTCCAGGCGCCCCTCACGATGTACTGCTCGTGCTCGACGGCTCCACCGGCCAAAACGCCCTCGAACAAGCCAAACATTTTACCGCCACCACCCAGGTTACCGAACTCGCTATCACCAAATTAGATGGTACCGCCCGCGGTGGCGTAGTGCTGGCTATTGCCCATCAATTTAAAATTCCGGTGAAATATATTGGAGTAGGAGAGAAAATAGACGACCTGCTCTTATTCGATAAAAAAGAGTTTGTACACAGCCTATTCTCCTTAGAATAACTCACATGATTTATTGAAGTACAGACCGAGTC
>JAPLEI010000160.1:7012-21691 GCA_026391195.1 Bacteroidota bacterium
AGCCACCTTCAAAATACTGATAGCCGATAATATTGAAAGATGGCTGCCAGTCTAAACTAATATTCAGCGGGGCATTTTTTATTTTATAATCAATCCCTAATATACCATCCGCCCCAATCGCAATGCCCGATTCACGGGTAGGATAGCGGGTTCTCCAATTATCACTCCAAATTCCCCAGTGTGCACCCCCACCAATAAACCAATTCAGTCCGGGTACCTCCGTAGTAAGGGGAAAATATTTTTCATACAATCCCGTAAGCCGAAACCCATCCGAATTGATGTACAATAAGGCCTCCATCCGGGCATCCGCACCCCAGTCTTTTTTATACGAAATAGCCCCGGGAAACATTTTGATCCCCAATGCCCGGTGATATGAATAATCGCTTTTTTGTGCCAGTGCCCCAAGCGCTAACATCCAAATAAACAATAATAACAGGTACTTTTTCATGGGGGGTGCTTACAGATTCAGCAACAAAATAAGGAAAACTCCGCCGAAAAAAATCGTTAATTTATATACCCGAAATTGCTTTGTATATTTGAGCACCTATGCACACATTTCAAGACTGGGTTAAACAGTTTGGGGAATATTTTGCCGTTTCTCATTTTCCCAAAACACCCGCCACCTTATACGAGCCCGGGGATTACTTTTTATCCTGGGGAGGAAAAAGAATCCGACCCGTTCTCTGCCTAATGGGCAATGAACTCTTCAGTGATATTTCTCCGGATGCCTGGCAGGTAGCCACTGCGGTTGAATTGTTTCACAATTTTACCCTGATTCACGACGATATTATGGATGAAGCCCCTCTGCGCAGAGGGAACGAAACCGTGCATAAAAAATATGGCAATAATACCGCCCTGCTGGCCGGAGATGTTATGATGATTCAGGCCTACGATTACCTGAGCCGCATGCATCCCAAACATCTGCCCGCCATACTCACCCTTTTTAACACTACCGCCCGCGAAGTTTGCGAAGGCCAACAAATAGATATCGACTTCGAAAAGCAAACGGAAGTAAGTCTGGATGCCTATATCCACATGATTACCCTAAAAACCTCTGTATTACTGGCCTGCAGCCTTCAAATGGGTGGCATACTCGGTGGTGCCAGTGAAGGAAATTGTAAACACCTCTACGAATTTGGCAAAAACCTGGGGATCGCATTTCAGATTCAGGATGATTACCTGGATGCTTTTGGCGATCCCGAAAAATTTGGTAAGGAAGTGGGTGGTGATATCCGGCAGAATAAAAAAACCTTCTTGCTCATCCATGCTTTGGATGTGGCTCCCCCGCAAGAAAAAGAATTGCTGCTTTCTCTGATGCAAAACAATCCACCCGATAAAGTTGCCCGTGTACTGGATATTTTCAGGGCCTGCGGAGTGGAAACCTGGGCACATGCCCTGAAAGAAAAATACTGGCAGGAATCGCTGCAACACCTCGAATCCATCGCTGTACTATCGGCCCGTAAAAAGCCTCTGCTCGAATTGGCTTCCTATCTTTTGCAGCGCGAACAATAAATGAAAACAACTCTTAAAAATATTCGGATGTGCATCGAAAAAATCAATTTCGATTTAATTGGGAAAATGTCGATCAAGTTAGAAGATGGCCGTATCTTAATTATCCCATTGAAATATTTTCCTGAAATTGCCAAAATGCCTGTTGAAAAAAGAAAAAAGTACACTATTGTAGATCACCGAACTATATTATTTTCTCATGCAGATTCAGTATATCATTTGGAAGATTTTATAGGATTAGAAAGTAAATGGAAAGAAAGATAATCTATCTTATAGCATAGCGGTTTGAATAAATTGAAATTAATAGTTTGGGCTGCAATATTCTATGTAATATTGAGTAAAATTTATAATAGTTACCAATCCTCATTTTGAGGTACCCATAAGAACCCAAACAATAGCATGCTCTCATCTTTATTTAGAAAAAAATCTATTGAAAAAATGCGTGCCGATGCGGCTGCTGGTTTCTCCGACAGCCATGGCGTTTCTCTGAAAAAGGAACTCGGCGTGCGCGACCTTACCTTTATGGGTATTGCCGCTGTAATTGGGGCAGGTATTTTTTCTACCATCGGAACCGCAGCGCATAGCGGAGGCCCCGGAATTGTTTACCTATTTTTTATCACAGCCATCACATGCGGTTTTAGTGCACTTTGTTATGCCGAATTCGCCAGTCGTGTGCCCGCTGCCGGTAGTGCCTATACCTATGCCTATGTTTCTTTTGGAGAACTAATTGCCTGGATTATCGGTTGGGCACTGATTTTAGAATATGCAATCGGAAACATCGTTGTTGCCATCAGCTGGAGCGGCTATTTTTATAATTTATTGGAAGGATTTCATATTCATTTACCTGCCTGGTTAGCCACCAATCCAACCACTGCCAAGGAAGGCTACACGGCTGCCCAACAAGCCCTTGCTGCCGGCACCCCTTTAGAATCATTGGGTAAGCAGGTTCGCCTGGGTTACGAAGCTGTATTGAACGCACCCCAAATTGGTGGATGGAAATGTATTATCAATTTGCCCGCATTCATTATTGTTGCCCTCATCACCTGTCTCGCATATATCGGCATACAAGAAAGTAAAAAGAGTACCAATGCCATGGTAATATTTAAAATTGGGGTAATCATTTTTGTAATCATTGTAGGATTTTTTTATGTAGATACCCGCAACTGGGATCCCTTTCTACCCAATGGAATTACCGGGGTACTTTCCGGGGTATCCTCTGTGTTCTTTGCCTATATTGGTTTTGATGCCATCTCTACCACTGCCGAAGAATGTAAAAATCCGCAACGCGATCTGCCAAGGGGAATGGTTTATTCCCTGCTTATCTGCACCGTTCTGTATGTGCTAATCGCGCTCGTGCTAACCGGCATGGTTTCGTACAAACAATTAAAAGTAGACGATCCCCTGGCTTTTGTGTTTGATCAGCTGAAACTCTATAAAATCAGCTACCTCGTATCCATTAGTGCAGTGGTTGCTACTACCAGTGTACTAATGGTATTCCAACTGGGTCAACCCCGCATTTGGATGAGCATGAGCCGCGATGGACTATTACCTAAAAAATTCGCCACCGTACACCCCAGATTTCAAACGCCTTCTTTTGCAACCATCATAACAGGTTTACTGGTAGGTATTCCGGCATTGTTTGTGTCTAGTGGTACCATGACCGACCTTACCAGCATCGGAACCCTGTTTGCCTTCGTATTGGTTTGCTTTGGCGTGCTGGCATTACCCCGTTTGGCGCCAACTGGAACACGGAGCATGTTTAAGTTGCCCTATATCAATGGAAAATGGATCGTGCCGGCATTGGTGCTCCTGATACTATTTTTGTTACGAGAAAGAATTCAATTGGCAGTAGTAAATCTGGGGAGTGAAAATTATCCCGAGGTTTTGTTCCTCATATTTATTGGTCTGGCTATTGTTGCCGCTATACTGAGCTTTCAAAAAAACTATTCGCTGATTCCCATTTTAGGAGGACTATGCTGCTTGTATTTGATGACTGAAATACCGGCTATCAGCTGGTGTTGGTTTTTTGCCTGGATGGCCATCGGACTCACCATTTATTTTTTATACGGACGTTCTCGCAGTAAGCTGGCATAAACTGCTGAAAGGGATAAGTGGTTGCATGGATTGGTTCCTGTAATTTTGTGTTATGAAGTATCAACCGGGAGATGAAATAATTGTATTGCTCAGCAATGAAGAGGGTAGGGTGGTGGAAATTATCAACGATCAATTGGTGATGATTGATGTGCGCGGAGTGAAATTTCCTGCCTACATGGACCAGATTGATTTTCCTTACTTCAAACGCTTTACCGAAAAAAAACTGGTGAAGGAAAAAACACCTCCCAAAGTATATATCGATCAGCTTCCCAAAGAAAAGCCCGTTGCCAATCGCATTCAAGTAGCAGAAGGATTTTGGCTGAGTGTAATACCCCGCTTTACACTCGACGATTTTAATGATGAAATTGTAGCCGAACTGAAAATTTATCTGGTAAATAAAACAGCCGACACTTTTGCTTTTCAATACAAACAACAGGCACAGGGCGAAGATCAGTTTATTTTTAGCAGTGAAATCGGGCCCTTTCAAGATTTTTACTTGCACAACATCGCTTTCGAAAAAGTGAATGATGGACTTAGCTTCTGGGTTGATTGTACCCTTCAGCCCCCGAATAAAAAACGCGCTACCCATTTCGAATCTAACCTGAAGTGGAAGGCAAAAGCGATATTCAAAAAGATGGAGGAACTGAAAGAACAAAATTCACCATCTGCCTCCTATCTGTTATTTTCCGAATATCCTGTTCGTGAGGCAGATCCGCCCATGGATATCTCTTCACTTAGCAGAAAAGGATATAAAGTGTATGATGCAGCCCGTATTCGAGAACACCTGCCCCCAGCTCGCTCAGTAGTAGATTTGCATGCCGAAAAAGTAACTTCTCACTGGCAATCCATGCAATCCGACGAAATTCTGCAATTGCAACTGGATGAATTAACTAAATGGCTAGAGCTAGCCGTGGCGCACAACCTGCCCGATATGGTGATTATCCATGGGGTAGGAAAAGGGGTATTGCGTAACGAAATTCATGCCCTTTTGAAAACTCGTAAAGAGGTAAAATCCTTTGTACAACAATACGAGCCAGCCTATGGCGATGGGGCAACCCGGGTATTCTTCAACACTTGATCTTACCCATTCATTCGCAAAGTTGTACCTTTGCAACGCTATACTCCCGAGCCATCGTTCCGCCAAAGGCGGAAAGGAAAGTCCGGACAGCTCAGAGCAACCTACCGGTGAATAGCCGGCTTCCGCCTCTGGCGGAACGAGAAAGTGCCACAGAAAATAACTACCCTACTTATGTGGGGAAAAGGTGAAAAAGTGAGGTAAGAGCTCACTGTATAATCGGGTAACTGGTTATAAGGGTAAACCTTAGGTGCTGTAATGCCATGTATAGGATCGCCTGAAGGCTGCTCGCCTGAGATCCAGGGTAGGCAGCAAGATTTCGGCAGCAATGCCGAAACTAGATAAATGATGGTTTAGAAACAGAATCCGGCTTATGAGGAGCGTAGTTTTACCCCTGCCCAACTGAGTTTTTAACAACCGGTGTGCAGGGGTTTTTAGTTGTATATTTGTAGCTATGACACAAGAGCAATGTAAAATTTTGAGGGATCGCGTACTCGTCCTGAGGAGGTTTCTTTGACGTTGAGAACCGCACTTATAAAATAGATACCGACCGCCAGCTTTCTCTCTCTCCTGGTTTTTGGAACGATAATGTTCGGGCCACGGCCATTATGAAAGAGATTAAGGTAAACGAATACTGGCTGAAACTCTACCGCCAGGTAGATACTGCTGTGGAAGATTTTGCCATACTATTTGATTTCTGGAAAGCAGGTGACGCAACAGAAGAAGAAGTGAAAATTGCTTTTGATGCTGCCGTTCAATTAGTAGAAGAGGCCGAATTTAAAAGTACCCTTAATAAACCCGAAGACGAACTCCCTGCCATTCTGCAAATTAATGCCGGTGCGGGTGGTACTGAAAGTCAAGACTGGGCTGAAATGCTTTTGCGCATGTACCGAATGTATGGCGATAAGCAGGGCTGGCAGGTTACGGAACTTGATTATCAAGAAGGGGAGGGCGCCGGTATTAAAACCGCTACCCTGCAATTTGATGGAGATTTTGCCTATGGCTTTTTAAAAGCGGAAAGTGGCGTTCATCGGCTGGTTCGTATTTCACCCTTTGATAGCAACGCCCGCCGGCATACTTCTTTCGCATCTGTTTTTGTATATCCATTGATTGATGATAGCATCGACATTCAGGTGAACCCCTCCGAACTGGAATGGGCCTTTTTTAGGAGTGGTGGCAGCGGCGGACAAAACGTGAACAAAGTAGAAACTGCCGTGCGCCTAAAACATATACCCAGCGGATTTATTGTAGAATGTCAGCAAGCCCGAACCCAAGGGGAGAATCGTGAATTGGCTTTAAAGATGCTCAAGAGCCGTTTATACGAAGAAGAACTGCGTAAACGGCAAGAAGCCATCAATGCTACCAATGCCGGCAAGAAAAAAATTGAATGGGGTAGTCAAATCCGCAGCTATGTGTTTCATCCCTATAAAATGATCAAAGATCATCGCACCGATTATGAAGTGGGGAATGTAGGGCCGATTATGGATGGAGAAATAGATGGATTCATCAAGGCCTACCTGATGATGGAAAAAGAAACGCAATAATTGTAAGGATTACAGATACTGGTACCAGCGCTTATTTACATCCCAGTTCTCCATTTCTTTGGCTACATCCGATAAAAAGGAAGCACCCATGCTGCCATCAATAATGCGATGGTCGTAGCTGAGCGATAGGTACATCATGTGCCTAACAGCAATGGTATCGCCTTCAGCTGTTTCAATAACAGCAGCGCGCTTTTTAATGGCACCAACTGCCAAAATCGCAACTTGTGGCTGATTGATAATTGGTGTTCCCATTAAGCTGCCAAAAGTACCCACATTGGTAAAAGTGAAAGTGCCACCGGTAGTATGATCGGGTTTTAGCTGACTGCTGCGAGCCGCATCTGAGAGGCGGTTCACCATTTTACTTAGGCCAACAATATTCAACTGATCGGCTCCTTTAATAACCGGAACAATTAAGTTGCCCGTTGGAAGTGCGGTAGCCATTCCGATATTGATATCTTTTCTGATAATGATTTGTTCCCCATTCACCGAACTATTAATCAATGGATATCGCTTCATTACATTTACGATACATTCAATAAACATCGGCGTAAACGTAATTCGGGTACCCTCTCTTTTTTCAAACTCATCTTTCACCCGTTTTCTCCAGTAAACCATATTGGTAACATCTGCTTCCGTAAAACTGGTTACGTGCGGACTCGTTTGCACACTGTTTACCATGTGTTTGGCAATCAGCTTGCGCATGCGATCCATTTCAACTAATTCCGTAATGCCCGATACTACCACTTTAGAAGGGTCGGACCATTTGCCGGAATCGGTAGGCACAGTATCAAGTGGTTCGGCTATATTAGCAGGAGGGGCCGTATCAATTGTAACGGTTTGAATAATGGGAGCAGGCACCGGTTCGGGAGGCGTATTCACGATAATAGGTGCTGCCGGCATTTGTACAGATACCATTTCTGCGCCAGGAAGCAATACGGGTTCGGATGACAATTCCAGTGCAGGTGATTCAAAACCGGGTAATCGAAAAATTTCAGCGGTATTTTCCGGTTCTGAGGATGCTATTGGAATAGCGGCTATAGAAGCAGGGGCATTGGATACAGTAGGTGCAATTTTCCCCGATTTTTTATCGGCAACATATTGCAGGATATCTTTTTTGGTAACACGGTATTCATGTCCGGTTCCGGGAATTTGCTCCAACTCGCTCATGGAAATTCCCTCACGTTGCGTGATGTTAATCACCAACGGAGAGTAAAAACGGTTGGCCCCTATCTTACCCGCAGATTCAACGGGTGAAGGGGAGGGTTCCGTTGCAGGAACAAAAGGTACTTCAGCAAGGGGCGTATCAACAGGTTTGGGAATGGATGCTGCTACCGTTTCAATAACAGGCGCCACAAACTCGGAAACAATAACGGGTACCGGAGTAGGGGTTGGTTCAGGAATTGCTACCGGGGTTGGAGCGGGTGCGGATTCGGGTTCGAAAGTTTCAATGCGTGCTACCACTGCTCCAATAGGAACGACTTCATTTACACCAAATAAAATTTCAGCTATTTTGCCCGCGGCTGTAGAAGGAACTTCACTATCTACTTTATCGGTGGCGATATCCAACACCGTTTCATCTAATTGCACAACATCCCCCACCTGCTTATGCCATTTCAGGATGGTGGCTTCCATAATGCTCTCACCCAATTTGGGCATAATCAAATCTACAAGGGCCATAGCAAATGTTGTGTGGTCCGTTGCAAAGTAAATGTAATCACTAACGCGGGTGCTTTTGAAACTAAGATGAACAGGATTCCCTATCTCTTTTTCGTTCAAAAACAAGCCATTAGTTAATAATTTACCCCAAACGGTTACCCAAATGTAAAGGGAATTCAACGAACGATATTCACTTGTTCTCCACAATTGCAGCATGGAGCAAACGGAGGGTATGGGCTGCTGTTAATTCGATGTTTCGTTTACGTGTAAAACGGAACCGTAATTCCTGCGTTTTTACCCCTTTTGGTCCTGCAATGGCCACCCAAACCAATCCTAACGGCTTCTCGGGTGAACCTCCATCCGGCCCCATAATGCCGCTAACTGCCAGGGCATAATCTACCTGTAATAACTCTCTTACCGCGGTGGCCATTTGCTCAACGGTGGGGGAGCTTACGGCACCAAATTGTTGTAAACACGCTTCGGTTACCCCCAGCAATTGCTTTTTAATTTCATTGTCATAACAAATAACAGAACCCTTAAAAAATGCAGAAGCGCCGGCATGAGAGGTTAATAAATGTGCGATATAACCACCCGTACAACTTTCTGCAGTGGCAACGGTGGCTTTTTGGGCAACCAATAATTTTCCGATTGCTCTTTCCAGTGGAATGTCTTCATCAATAATCAGGTAATCCTTTACCCGCTCTTTCAGGAGGTTGAAAAAAGTAACAATTTCTTCGGTTAGTGATTGGGTATCGTTTCCCCAGCCAGATAAGCGGAGGCGCACCATGCCATAATTGGGTAAATAGGCTAGTTTGATGTGCGCGGGTAAGCTCAATTCTATATCCTGTATCATTTCCGCTAAAAAAGATTCCCCTAAACCGGCTGTGAGCAAGGTTCTGTGAACCACTACACCCCCCGAAAATTTTTCGGAAAGCAAGGGCAATACCTTCTCTTGCATCAGCCACTTCATCTCGTGCGGAACACCCGGCAGCGATATATACCAAACCCCATTTTTTTCGAATAACATACCGGGGGCTGTTCCTTGCTCATTCATCAGTACCGTGCAAACATCCGGAACCTCTGCCTGTTTTTGATTGCGCTCAATCATGGGGCGCTTGAGTACTTTTTCAAATATAGTACGGATATGTGCTAAGGTAGGCTCATGCAGAATCATCTTACCTCCAAAGTATTCACATAGCACTGGCTTGGTAATATCATCCGCGGTAGGTCCTAAACCTCCGGTAATAATAACGATTTTCGATTTGTTACCTTCCGTTTCCAGTGCTTCAAGAATATCTTCTCTATTATCTCCCACTGCTATCCTGTGTTTGAGCAAAATGCCTATTTGATTGAGCTCACCGGCTATCCAGGCACTGTTCGTATCGATTACTTGCCCAATCAATAATTCGTCGCCAATAGTAATGATTGAAGCAAAAACTTTTTCCATCATGCAGAACTGCTTAATTTTAATGCAAGGTAACTGCATTTATGAAAACATTCACCTGGCTGTTCAGCCTTTTATTAATTTCTATAGCAATATCTGCACAGTCGCTTACAGATCGATTACAATTGGCCACCCAACAATTGCGCTCCGACCCGCAAATGAAGTATGCACAGCTCGGTTTGTTGATGTTGGATGCAGATACCGGGGATACCCTGGTAAATTATAATTCACAAGTGGGATTAGCCCCTGCCAGTTGTCAGAAAATAATTACCGGGTGTACCGCCTACGAATTATTAGGACCTGCATTTCGATTTAAAACCGCATTTATTTCAAAAGGCAGTATTTCAGATGGCGTATTGCAGGGCAATCTTTGGGTGGTGGGAAGTGGCGACCCTACCTTGGGTAGTTTTCGCTATGTAAGTACCCGTTCTGCCAATCAGGTACCGCAATGGAAGCAAGCCCTTCAGCAGGCAGGTATTCGGTCTATATCCGGAAAGATTTTACCCCTAAATGAAGGTTGGCCATTAGGAGCAACGCCCGGTGGATATACCTGGAATGATATTGGCAACTATTATGGGGCTGGCAGTGATTATATCAATTGGCGAGAAAATCAATACGATTTGATACTTCGCTCCGGTTCATCCATAGGCGATCCGGTTACCATTGTAGAAGCTAAACCTGCTCCGGTGGGGGTGCAATTTATTTCAAACGCAACGGCTGCCGAAAAAGGTACCGGTGATCAGGCCAATATTTACCTGGCCCCCCTATCAAATGTTGCGTTGGTTCAGGGTACCATTCCACGGGGGGAAACTTCTATGGTTATTTCTGGCTCATTGCCCAATCCGCCGGCACAATTCGCAAAGGAACTTACTAATGACTTTCAGCAAAATGGGTTGCCTGTGCTGGAGCAATCCTTTGCTGATAGTGGTTATAGTGCTGCACAACCACTGATGAATCATTACTCGCCCGCTTTGGATAGTATGCATTACTGGTTTATGAAGAAAAGTGTAAACCTTTATGGAGAAGCCCTTGTGCGGGCTATTTCGCGAAAAATATCCGGTAAAGGGTCTCTGGAAGAGGGGTTACAAATCATCCGACAATTTTGGAAAGCACGCGGAATTGAACCGGGTGCGCTGCACATAATCGATGGTAGTGGACTTAGTCCCCAAAATCGCCTAACTGCCGGCACGCTGGTTAGGGTGTTGCAATATGCCCGAAAGCAATGGTGGTTTGCACAGTACCTAGATGCTTTTCCAATATACAACCAAATGACCCTTAAGAGTGGTACCATTGGGGGTGCTAAATCCTTTGCGGGATATTTCACTACGCTTAGTGGAAAAACAGTAATTTTAGCTATTATAGTAAATAACTATGAAGGATCTGCTAATGCGATTGTGGGCAAAATGTTTACCCTACTGGATGAATTAAAGAAATAAATTTTTTTATTAATTAACCCTTATAATTACTTGTATGTCAGCACAAAATTTTAGTAATCACAAGCAATATGTTTTCGGATATCACCGTATTCTCCTCCCAGGGCTACTCATACTACTTATTGGTTCAATTGTTAACTTATTTAAGTGTACCCCCGACAATTGCTATTCAGCCTCCTTAATATGTTTTGCTTCCTTGCTTTTATGTATCCTGGCATTTTATGCTCGGATGTTCCCCCTTTATGCACAAAACCGCGTGATTCGGGCCGAAGAGAATCTTCGCTATTATGTATTAACCGGTAAATTGCTGCCTGCAGGTATATGCTTGGGGCAGGTGATTGCATTACGCTTTGCACCGGATGAAGAACTGGAAGCATTGGTAAACCGTGCCATCAATGAAAATCTATCGGCTTCTGATATCAAAAAAGCTATTAAGAACTGGAAAGGCGATTATCACCGGGTTTAGCCGGTAAAATAGGGAGCAAATTTTTCCCTTAAATAGTCGGGCATCCGAATGCGTTTATTCGATGCGATATCCATAAATAATAAAGTTACTTGCCCAGTGGTAAGTAACTTTTTTCTTTCATTAAATACCTCATGATGAAAGGTAATCTCATACTTTTCGGGCAATTGGCGAAGCTGGGTTTTGATGGTAATCAGGTCGTCGTACCGGGCAGGTCGTAAATAATTGATTTGTAAACTGATTACAGGCATTAGTATACCTCGTTCTTCCATGGTTTTATACGAAAACCCTAGGTCGCGGATGCATTCTGCCCTGCCCACTTCAAAATATTGGGCATAATTACCGTAATAAACAATATTCATCTGGTCGGTTTCGGCATACCGCACCCGTAAATTGGTAATGTGTTCGTACATAATCGACTGAATGCCCACAAAGGTACAATATTCCATGGGTACAGTTCGTTTTGGGTAACAGTGCATCTCCTGCTCGCAGCTATCGATATTTTGTAATTAACTGCCTGATAATGAGTAAGGAGGGGTGTTTGGGGGAATGATAATGAATTTGATAACTGTTTTGTATATTCGTGTTTACAATTCCTATATCTTATCCAAGGATGCAGCAACTGCTCTATAAATATCTTATCCTACATAACCGGTTAAATATTCCCTCTTTGGGTAGTTTTACCGTTTCATATTCACCTGCTCAATACAATGCCCAGGATGGTACCCTGCTTCCAAAACAACCTGTGCTGCATTTTAAAGATGGGCCTCCCGCTATTTCCGACACTAGCTTATTACCTTTTCTGGCTGCTGAATTAAAAATAAGTTCTTCGGTAGCAGCCAATGAGCTGCTGAATTTCTCTTTGCAATTGATGACGGAAATGGTAGAACACAAGCGGGCCCACCTCAAAGGGATGGGTACCCTTACCAAAGATTCCTCCGGCCAATTGCACTTTAACCAGGAACAGTCTTCCGTTCAGTTGCAACCTGCTGTTGCCACCCGGGAAGTTAATCCACTGACTGCTCCTTCAGCAGTTCAACCTGCAGCAACATCAGCTCCCATAAATCCTCCTGTATATCGTGAGTCAGCGCCCATTCCTGCGGCGTCTAGCCCACAAATGCCTGCTCCTAAGCCAGCAGTTACTGCAACAAAAAAAGTTTTACCCGAGGGCAATCTCGATCCAACCTTAGATTATGCAGGGATACAAAATTATCAGGATTCCCCTGAGTTAATGAAAGTTCGCCAACAATTGGCACAAAGAAGGGAACAAGTAAATTCCGAATTTGATGATTTACGAGCAGCAAAAGAGCGCATGAAGCGTGTACCGCTCCCCGGAAAAGAAGGAGACTGGAACTCGGGAAGTTCAGCTGGCTCTTCATTGCGCCAAGCCCCATCTACTGGTAGTTTAACTCCCTCAAGTCCGCCATTACCAACCCGAAATACGCTGCCTAGTCGGAGGCCTAATCCATTATTGGGAAACGATGCAAACAAAGGCATTGGAAAAACAGATTATCCTCCCATAACACCTTCCTTGTCATCTGCCAGTAACACATTGGCAAATCTGCCCATTGATGTTCCCAAAAGAACAGTAACACCCCGGGAAAATACTCCATTGCCCGATGTAACCGGTAAATGGACGCCCTCCCCCAGACCTGTAAAACCATTTTCAACGGAAGGGGATACTGGAACGCCTTCAGACCCCTTAACCGTTCGAATGCCTAAAAGAACCTGGCAAGCACCGGAAAAGAAGCCGGATTCAACCGGATTTACAGGAAATCGAGCATTAACCCCAATGCCTACCATTGGTAAGCAAGGCAAAACTTCCGGCACCCCCCTTTTTAAGGAGCAACAACCATTGCGTGCAAAACCGACTGCTCAGGAAGAACCAGAAGAAGCAACCGCCAAAAAATGGCCCTGGCAAAAAAGGGAGAAAAGCACAGTGGAGTCATTCAGTTTGCCCGTGCGATTTGCTGAAGAAGAAGAGGAACCCCGTCCCGGTTTGTTGGCAAGACTGAAGTCATCCATAACCGGAATTTTCAGCAGAAATAAAAATATTCCTACCACTATAGTAGAAGAGGAAGATCCTCAACTTTCGGAAAATACATTGGGAGGTATTATTGCAAAAGCCAGCACTAAGCTGGTAGAAATGAAAAATAGTGAACTGGATACTTCCGGCGAACCCAAAAAGGATTATTGGTGGGTCTATAGTATTTTCATGGCTTTCGCTGCTACCGTTGCCTTGATTATTCATATGTTTTAATACACTGGCTTCATTTGATTATACCTAAGTATGGAAGATTCGATTGCCCAACCCCTTGCCTGTGTATGCTGCGGAAATTCGAAATGCACTCCGGTTTTATCTGCTAAGGATTATACCGTTTCTCAACAATCCTTCACCCTACTCGAATGCGGTAATTGTAAATTCCGTTTTACTGAAAATGCGCCTGGTATTGCAGAAATAGGCAAGTACTACGCTGCTGAAAGTTATATCTCCCACACCAACACCAACAAGGGTCTAATCAACCAATTATATCACTGGGTGCGGTCATATACACTCGTTTCCAAACGGAAACTGATTATTCGCAACAGTAAATTAGCGCAGGGTGATTTGTTAGATGTAGGTGCCGGCACCGGATTTTTTGTAGAAGAAATAACAAAAGCAGGTTGGCGGGTAACCGGACTCGAACCCGATGTTCAGGCCAGAGAGCGGGCAATGGAAAGAGCAGGCATTCAGTTAGAAAGTTCAGAAAAACTTTGGGATCTTGCTCCGGCTAGTTTTGATGTAATTACCCTCTGGCATGTTTTAGAACATGTGCACGACCTCACAGGATATCTCCGGCAATTCCATCATTTGCTGCGGCCTAACGGATTATTGATTATTGCGGTTCCCAATTTTCAGTCACATGACGCAGCGCATTATCAGGCCTCTTGGGCAGCTTACGACGTGCCACGGCATCTCTACCATTTCTCTCCCAGCTCCATGGATAATTTACTAAGGGCACATCAATTTCAATCGCCCCAACTGCATCCCATGTGGTTTGATGCTTTTTATGTTTCAATGCTGAGCGAAAAATACAAATTCGGAAAAGATCATCCGATTCGCGGAGCATGGGAAGGATTGGTATCCAACCTAGCCGCAATTTTTGATAAGAAAAAAACTAGCTCGCTGATTTATATTACGCGTCCTGTTTAAATAAGGAATCATCTCCTTCACACGCTCACGGCTTCCCCCGTGTAGTCACCGAACGCAGAGAGAGACTGCACGGTTTGGAATGAGAATACCGTTCTCGAATGCCCACCTGTAGATGCTCCCCGTGTAGTCACCGAACGCAGAGAGAGACTGCACGGTTTGGAATGAGAATGCCCAACGCAAAGGCGCGCAGTCCCTCATTATCATTCGGCGACTACGCTTGGAACAACCTTAGAAAGTACCCGAGTAGTCACCGAACGCAGTGAGAGAC
>JAPLEI010000118.1 GCA_026391195.1 Bacteroidota bacterium
TGCTGCATTCATAAAAATAAATGGGGCGCCCGATTCTGCCAGCGGACAATTATATCCGCCCGGTGCCTTGCCCTTCCGACTTTCTAAATCAAAATGATTCAGCTCCTTCATCTTGCGCAGGCAGTTGGCAAAATAGGGATGTAATTTTTTTTTTTTTTTTACCGATTTTTCATACAGTTCCTCTTCACCCGAAAATGGGCGCAAGGGAGCAATACCGGCAGGCTCTGCTTCAATATCCCAGGGACGCAACTCGGCTAACCCTAATTTCGCTCGCTTCTTTCGATAGATACTGTTTATCAGGGGCATTACATGCAGCTTAACTGCTTCATGAAATTGAAAGCAATCATCTTTGGTATAATCAAATCGGCCCAGCTCTACGAATTTATAATCCCGATAATTTTCAAAATCCGCATTGGCAGCAACTTGCTGTCGCTTGCTAACCAAACTACTATACAACGCATGTAAGGCGTCTTTATCTTGCAAGCGCCTATCTTGAATTTTCCGGTATACTTCTTCTCGCAACGAACGATCATGACTTTCTAAAAATGCAGCTGCCTGTTGCAGGGTATATTCTTTTCCGTTTACTTCCACCGTCATTTTACCGGCAATCACGGCATATTGTTGTTGCAGTACACTAAGTTCGGCTTGCAGGGGAATATTGGCTTCCCGAAATAAAGTAATGCTCTTTTTTACAGAACGGAGATAGGTATAATAGGTGTCGGTATCTAATTGGGCAGTAAACGGACAATCAATCAGCATTCGGTTTAACTGATCGGCAATCGGCTGAATGCGGGGTTGAATCTCCATACAAAAATAATTGAAGGAGGCTTCCAGTTCCGGATCTTCGGTATTGCAGGTCATTTTAATCTGTCGCCAACAAGCATCTTCACTTACCACGGCTTCCAGCTCACTAACCTTTTTTAACCAATCGGTTAGTGCTGCAACGGATTCGAGGGGTTGTTGGGCCAGTTGCAGAAAATAAGGTTCCAGGGAAGTCCAGTCGGTAACCGTAAAACTTTCCGGTAAAAAATGTCTAGGCTCCTTTTGTATATTGGCGTTTAGAGTCATACTACTTGCAATTTGAACCACAAAGTTAACTTACTGCGGTAATTTCTTTTGAGAAAACATATAAAGGGGTAGATAATACCTGAAATGGAAAAAAGGGTGAAAAAACCCGGATTCGCTTCGTATTTTTACGGTTTAGGATAAAGTAGCGAATGTGGGAAACCTGATACAATTATTACCAGATCATATTGCCAACCAGATAGCAGCGGGGGAAGTTATTCAACGACCTGCCAGTGCAGTAAAAGAATTATTAGAAAATGCCACCGATGCTGGGGCTACGCAAATTCAATTGATTGTTTCTGAGGGGGGGAAATCGTTGATTCAGGTAATCGACAATGGCAAGGGCATGAGTGAAACGGATGCTCGTATGGCATTTGAACGCCATGCCACTAGTAAGATTCGCCAGATCGACGACTTATTTCGCATCAATACCATGGGATTTCGGGGGGAAGCCTTGGCTTCCATTGCTGCGGTGGCACAGGTAGAATTAAAAACCCGACGCGAAGAAGATGAACTCGGTACCCGGTTAGAAATAGAGAACAGTAAAATTATTGTTCAAGAGCCCTGTGCCTGTGCGGTTGGCACACAAATCAGCATGAAAAATCTTTTTTTCAGTGTGCCGGCTCGCCGAAATTTTTTGAAGAACAATGCGGTGGAAATGCGCCACATCATTGATGAGTTTATGCGGGTAGCTTTGGCATTTCCGGGCCTAGCGTTCAGTTTAACCAGTAATGGACAGGAAGTATTTCATTTAGAACCCGGCAGCCATAAACAAAGAATCATTCAACTACTGGGCAACGCTTACCAAACCAAACTGGTTTCGGTAAATGAAGAAACCGATTACATGAACATCAAGGGATTGGTTGGCAAGCCCGAAACGGCCCGTAAAACCCGGGGTGATCAGTATTTTTTTGTAAACAATCGTTTTATTAAAAGTGCCTATCTGAATCATGCAGTGAATACTGCTTTTGACAATCTACTGCCCAAAGACAGTTTCCCTACTTACATTTTATATATAGAATTAGATTCTGCGCAAGTGGATATCAATGTTCATCCCACCAAGCAGGAAATCAAATTTGAGGATGAGAAAATCGTCTACGCATTTGTTCAGGCTGCAGTAAAACATGCCCTGGCACAATTCAGCGTAGCCCCCTCACTCGATTTTTCATTGAATGCGGGTATTCAGCAGCTGGATGCCCGCATTCAATGAAAAATCGAGTGAGGGGGCTACGCTGAATTGTGCCAGGGCATGTTTTACTGCAGCCTGAACAAATGCGTAGACGATTTTCTCATCCTTCAAACATTCAGTAAAAAAAATCAGGCACACTTTATTGAAAAATCTGGTGATGCATCGTTGAAACACTGGAAAGAGTTTTTTACGCCGGCCAGTTCCGACGCAACGCAATCCGCTGCTGCCAGCGCTACCCCCCTTTGGCAAAAAGAAAATACGGTTGCCACAGCTGGTTCGGGTATTCAAATTGTATATGAAATACCATTTGTTCAGCTGCACCAAACCTATTTGCTGGCCACAACCCGGGATGGATTTATAGTGATTCACCAGCAATTGGCACATGAAAGAATCCTCTACGAAAAATACGGCCAAGCCGCCCATGGGCATCAAATGGCTACGCAAAAAAGTTTATTTCCGGTATCACTTACCCTAGCTGCAGCAGATGCCGCCTTACTAAATGATTTGCTCCCCGATCTGGACCAAATTGGCTACCAGATAGAAAAGAATGACCAGCACGAGTTTGTAATTCAGGGTATTCCTGCCGATATATTGCCGGGCAATGAGCAAAATGCCATTGAACTTTTATTAGAGCAGTTTAAGCATTTCAGCAGTGAAATTCAATTCAGCAAAAGAGAAAAAATTATCCGTTGCATGGCTCGTCAACAAGCCATCAAAGCCGGTAGAACCTTAACTTCCCGTGAAATGCATCAATTGGTAGAAGAATTATTTACCTGCAATAGTCCCAATATCAGTCCCTCAGGTGCAGCCACCTACTTATTATTCAATGGTGATTATTTAACCCGGATGTTTGGCAAGTAGTGATGTTTTTAAAGCACTCAATACTTATCGATTAACCCGGTAAGAAATTTTTCAATCGTTTTTCTCACTTCACCGGCAGAACGTTGATGGGCATTTACCAGCACCGAGAAGATCAGCGTTTTTCCTTTTCGGGTAAGCAGATATCCGCTTAGGGCAACATGATTACTTAGGGTGCCAGTTTTGGCATAAATACGCCCTGCATAGTTGGTATATAAGCCGCTTAAAGTTCCTTCATTACCAGTAGGCAAAATGGCGGTTATTCGTTTCCAATCAAATCCAGATTTCATTGCTTGCAATACGGCAATAAAATCTTGAGGTGTAAACAGGTTATAGCGACTCAGTCCACTGCCATCTACCCACTTAGGTTTTTGTGGCAAAAAATCCAGATTTCATTGCTTGCAATACGGCAATAAAATCTTGAGGTGTAAACAGGTTATAGCGACTCAGTCCACTGCCATCTACCCACTTAGGTTTTTGTGGCAAAAAACTTACATCATTGCTCAGCAAACTATCTATAACCATTTTGGTATTCATCACAGCAAAACGTTCATTGCTAACCATGAGTAATAGCTGTTCGGCAAAAAAATTATCACTACGGTGCATCATGGTAGACAGTACAGAATCGGTAGGTTGAGATTTGATGGTTACCACATCGGGCCAGCGTTCTAGCCTGAATGCAGGAGATTCAACGGTTGTATGCATTGTATCGGCAAGTAATCTCGCCAGATGCGCAGCGGTACCTACCCGAATGGCTCGACGCTCGTCGGCTACGTCTCCGGCAAGATGTTGACCAGCGGCCTCATCAAGTCCGCCAATCCTGAAGATCCGAAGGCCACCGCCAAGGATATCGGTACGGTCTCGTTCGACAGCCCGGTCGGCCCGGTCAAGGTCCGTGGTTGCGATAACATGGCGCTG
>JAPLEI010000059.1:0-44584 GCA_026391195.1 Bacteroidota bacterium
GGCATTACGGGCTTTCCAAAACGAGTCGTATTGGGTATGTGCATATAAATCTTTCCAAAATAAAATACTGTCTCCCATATATTCAGCCAACCGAGAGAGGCTGCCGGCCTGCAAATAAAATTGGTAATGATCTTTGGTGGGAAATTTGAATCCGGATACAGGTTCTGTTGTTGGAGCTTTTCTGGGTTTTCCAAAGCCACTGTAAAAAGGAAAAGCATCCATCATCATAAATGCTCCGTTATGGTGAAAATCATCCCCTGCAAACCAATCGGTAACTGGGGCTTGCGGACTAACTGCTTTTAATGCCGGATGTCCACATAAAGCCGCCATGGTTGCATAAAATCCCGGATAAGAGATGCCAAATACACCTACATTTCCGTTGTTATTTCCCCAGTTTTTTACCAGCCAGTCGATGGTATCCCAGGTGTCAGAAGCTTCATCCGTTTCTTGGCCACTCTTTTTTGGATTAAAGGGTCGAACGTCTACAAAGGTTCCCTCACTCATCCACCTGCCTCTAACATCTTGTGTTATGATAATGTATCCCTCTTTGAGGTATTCGTTAAAATGGTTGTTTCTGGTAAAGTTGCGAAAGTTATTTTCTCCATAAGGCGCACAGGAATAGGGCGTTCTGGTTAATAGTATGGGGTGTTTTTCTTCGTTTTGTACAGGGTAATATACCGATGTAAATAATCGCATGCCATCCCGCATTTTTATATATACTTCTTTCTTTTTATAATGCGTTGACACCCAGGTGGAGTCAATTTTTTGTGCAGCAGCACCAAAGGTTATCCAAACAAGTGAAAGCAAGCATAATTTTTTCATAACCAAAATTTGTATGAAGAGGGTTTTTAATTTTTGAATATAGGATTTTTTTTAACAACAGCCCATAGCCGTAATCGATTTCAAAGGAGGCTGGGTTGAAATACTTTTGTAATTTTAGGGATGGAATTATCAATTAATACCCCTGCCTTATTATTTCCGGCGATCAGTTTGGTAATGCTGGCCTATACCAATCGCTTTCTCTCCCTATCCAATCGGGTAAGAAACCTGCATGATAAATATGCCGAGCATGAGCAAAAGGTTATAATCCTGGGGCAAATTAAAAATTTAAAGTATCGCCTGAAACTGATTAAGCGAATGCAAACCCTGGGGGTACTAAGTTTTCTATTTTGTATTGCCTGTATGTTCTTTGTATATCTACAAATATTTTCGGTAGCCCATGTGGTATTTGCCAGCAGTTTGCTGCTGTTTGCGGCATCCCTGCTATTGTCATTATTAGAAATACGCCTCAGTACCCGCGCTATTGAGCTGGAGTTGAGTGATATGGAAGGGCTCGAAGATCCTTCAGTACTCGAATACCTGAAAAAAAAGCTGGATGGCAAACCTTGATAAGGTTCACTTTCCATTACGCCATAACGGGCGCCATCTTTCTTTCCCCAATCTGCTGGCGCCACATGGCATAGTATAGGCCCTTTTCGGCAAGCAATTCGGCATGACTGCCAGTTTCAATGATTTGACCCTTCTCAAGCACATAAATCCGGTCGGCATGCATTATGGTGCTGAGGCGGTGGGCGATCATTACGGTGATTTGTTGTTTCTCGGCGGATATTGCCCGAATGGTATTGGTGATTTCTTCTTCCGTTATGCTATCCAATGCAGAAGTGGCTTCGTCGAAAATCAGCAGCTTGGGCTTACGAATCAATGCGCGGGCTATAGATAAACGTTGCTTTTCTCCACCACTGAGTTTTAAGCCGCCTTCTCCAATAACCGAATCGATTCCCTTTTCGGCTTTTGATAATAATTTGTCGCAACTGGCTTTACTCAAGGCTTCTAATATGTCGGCCTCTGAAGCTTGCGGACAAACAAACAACAGGTTTTCGCGGATAGTACCGGCAAACAATTGTGTGTCTTGCGTAACAAATCCAATTTGACTTCTCAATTCATCAAATACAATTTCAGAACTGTCAATTTGGTTGTAAGAAATGCTGCCCTGTTGGGTTTGATACAGGCCAACCAACAATTTCATCAGGGTACTTTTTCCGGCACCACTGGGCCCAACAAAAGCAACCGTTTCACCTCGGGCAACCTGAAAACTTATGTTCTCCAAGGCATTGTATTGTGCAGTTTGATGTTTGAACGACAAATCCTGAAAAGTTAACTGTTTAATGTCTCCTACTTTGCTGGGATGGTCGGGTTTAGGTTCTGATGGCTTCTGCATCAGGTTATGAAAATTATTTAAAGAGGCTTCCGCTTCCCGATACGAAAGGATGATATTTCCAATTTCTTGTAGGGGTCCAAAAATAAAAAAAGAATAAAAGGTTAGGGTCATCACTTCGCCTGCCGTTAACTTTCCCTGAAAAACTAACCACAGCAGGGTAAACATAATCACCTGACGCAGCATGTTCACAAATGTTCCCTGAATAAAGCTGAGCGAACGAATGCTCTTTACTTTTCGCAGTTCCAGCCCCAAAATTTTATAGGTGTTTTTATTGAGTCGGGTAATTTCCTGATCGGTAAGACCCAAACTTTTCACCAATTCGATGTTGCGCAAGCTTTCTGTTGTACTTCCCGCAAGCATCGTGGTTTCCTTCACAATATTTTTTTGAATCAGCTTTATTTTTTTACTCAGCAAACTGGTAAGCACGGATAGAAACACAATGCCCAATGTATAAATAGGCATGATTGACCAGTGAAGTTTGAAAGAGTAAACAGAAATAAATACAATACCTACCAGAATTCCAAATAGTACATTAATGAAAGAGATGATAAATCTTTCCGTATCGGTTCTTACCTTGGTTAAAATGGAGAGGGTTTCACCGCTGCGCTGGTCTTCAAATTCTTGGTAGGGCAATTCCATGGAATGTTTCAGTCCATCTGTAAATATTTTGGCACCAAATTTTTGAACAATTACATTACTGAAATAATCCTGAAATGCTTTGGCTATTCTTGATATCATAGCTACGCTTATCAAAATTCCCAGGGTGCCTAATATGCCCCAGATAAATTCTGATTGGGTACGGGGGCCGGTAACTATAAATTTTTTGCCGGCATCAAAATAGCCTTTTTCGTAGGGGTGAAAGGCATATATGTCTAGTAATTTCCCAAAAAAATAAGGGTCGAGCATGGAAAACGACTGGTTAATGGCAGCCAGTAATAGGGCCAGTAATACCAGCCATCGGTAGGGTTTCAGGTATTGTAGTAATAACTTCATGAAATTCTTTTTTCGGCAGATAGGTTCGTGAACCGGCAAAGTTGTAACAAAGAACCCAAATCAGGGCATTTTTTTGATTAGTGGGGTGCTGAAAAGGCATTTACTAGGCCGGGTTATCCCCTGTTTGTGCAAAACTAGCGGATAGGGATTTAAGGGGGGGGTGCCCGAATTTTGGTAAATTACAGAAACCACATCATTATGCGCTGGAGAAAATTTAATGGAGAAGCCATTGCACAGCCTATTCAGGAGGCTGTTCGGGAAACCATTCATCAAGAAACGGAGCTGGGTATTAAGCTGAAAGTTTGTATCGGAACCGATAGTCAGGTAAAGGGAGAGATTACCGAATTTGCCACAGTGATTGTATTTCTTCGAGAGCATGCCGGTGGCTTTATGTTCATTCACAATGAGAAAATGAAGCAATCTTTTCACATTAAGGAACGGATGCTGATGGAGGTTGCAAAAAGTATTGAAGTGGCGTATGCCCTGTGTGATATATTTATTGAATATGGGGTTGATTTAGAAGTACATGCCGACATCAACACCAATCCACAATTTAAAAGCAATGATGCTTTAAAGGAAGCAATGGGATATATTCTTGGAATGGGATTTGCCTTTAAAGCCAAACCGGAAGCATTCGCCAGCAGTTGCTGTGCCGATAAAATGGTGAACTAGCTTTAGGCAGGGCTGCTCAATAATAAGTGGTTATTACTTTCAATATACCCTACCAACTCTTCTTTGCCACTTTTGGTTTCGGCACTGGTTATAAAATGACGGGGCAGGAATTGCCAGGTTTTTTTTAGTTCATCTAAAAATTCTTGAACATGTCGCTTAACTGCACCGGGCTTTTCTTTATCCGACTTGGTAAAAACCAAACAAAAAGGAACTTTCCATTTTTCTAGTTGGCTTACAAATTCCAGATCAACTTTTTGTGGCGAATGTCGGCTGTCGATTAACACAAAAACTTCGGAGAGATTGGTTCTTTTGGTTAAGTAGTCGGCAATCATTTTTTCCCAGCGGGCCCTTTCTGTTAGCGAAATTTTCGCATATCCATATCCCGGTAAATCTACCAGATACCAGTCATATTTTTTCGACTTGCCCGATTTGCCACTAGAAACCGTAAAATGATTAATCAGTTGTGTTTTCCCCGGTGTAGCGGAGGTTTTAGCTAGATTTTTTTGACCGGTGATTAAATTAATCACCGATGACTTTCCTACATTACTCCTGCCAATAAAAGCATATTCAGGCCGGTCGGGTGCAGGACATTGCGTAACCAAAGCAGATGAAATAAGATACTTGGCCTGGTGTATGGGCATAAAAAGAGATCATTAAAAATTCGGTTATTTCTTGCGCTTGATAACCAAACTGTCTGCAGGATATTTATGTTTGATACTGTCACGTACCGCTTCACACCAGGCATACAGGGTTTGTTTTTCCGCATCGCTTAATCTGGCTTCTTTGTGGATAACGGTATAAGATTCCAGTGGCATTTCTCCTTCTTTCACCTCTTCCATACATTCTTCCAACTTTTTATATTGCTTGGCAATCCGGTAGCCACTAAACTCATTTAAATTGAAATGTTTTTTTCCGTCTGTCACATGGTCATTCAGCCACCAGGCTAGGGGTTGAATTTCTGCATATAAGGGGTAACGAGTATTGTTAGAATGACAATCATTACAAGCCTTATCAAAAATCTTAGTAACGCTGTCGGGTACCGGGTAGCTCATGCTAACATCTTTCGATTTATCGCCTGAATTATTTTTTGCAGGTCTAAATGCCTGCATAACGATAAAAGCTACTAACAGAAACAATAAAATTTTTTTTATCATGGGGGGAGTTGTTTGAATGATTGTTCTGTAAAATACGCAAATAATTAATCAGTTGCTTCAACCGTTAGCACCTGTCCGGTCATCTCTTCCGGAATAGGAATCTGCAGCAACTGCAGAATAGTAGGTGCCAAATCGCCTAGTTTGCCAGAGAGCAGCTTGCCTTTGTAATCTGAGTCAATCAGAAACAGCGGAACCGGATTAAGGGTATGGGCGGTATTGGGGGTGCCATCTTCATTAATCATATAGTCGGCATTTCCATGATCGGCCGTTAGCAGAATGGTATATCCATGGGCTAATGCAGCGGTAACCACGCGTTGAACACAGGCGTCTACCGTTTCTACTGCTTTTATGGCAGCGGCAAAAACACCGGTATGCCCAACCATATCGGCGTTGGCATAATTCAGACAAATAAAATCAGCTGTTTCCTTTTCAATTTCCGGAATCAGCAGATCGGTAATTTCCAACGCACTCATTTCGGGTTGTAAATCGTAGGTGGCCACTTTAGGGGAAGGCACCATAATTCGGCTCTCTCCAGTAAATGGGGTTTCTCTACCACCACTGAAGAAGAAAGTAACGTGCGGATATTTTTCTGTTTCTGCTATCCGGATTTGTTTTTTTTCATGCGCTTCCAGCACTTCTCCCAACGTGTTATGGAGATTGTCATTGGTAAAAATCACCCCTACTTGCTGAAAGGTTTGGTCGTACTGCGTCATGGTAGTAAAGTGCAGGGCTAATTTTTTCATCCCCCACTCCGGAAAATCTTGTTGGGTAAGCACGGTGGTTATCTCACGGCAGCGGTCGGTTCTAAAATTAAAGCAGATTACGGCATCCCCCTCCTGAATAGTGGCAACCGGTTTACCATCGGCCTGCAGCAACACGGTGGGTTTAATAAATTCATCGGTTACACCGGCTGCGTAGGCATTTTGTATGGCATCTCTCGCCGAATTTGAGGTTGGGCCTTCCCCTTTTACCAGGCAATTATAGGCCAGCTGAACGCGCTCCCATCTTTTATCTCGGTCCATCGCATAATACCGACCACTAACGGAAGCCAGTTTTCCTACAGATTGCTGCAGATGTTCTTCCAGTAAAGTAATGTATCCGAGTCCGCTTTTTGGATCCGTATCTCTACCATCCGTAAATGCATGAATGTAAACTTCTTCTAATCCTGCTGCTTTACATAAATCGCACAGCGCTTTCAGGTGACTGGTATGTGAATGCACGCCACCATCACTTACTAAACCCATTAGGTGCAGTGGCTTTTGATTGATTTTGGCATATTGAATGCTTTCCTGGAGAGCAGCATTGGTAGCCAGCTCTCCTTCCCGAATGGCCACATTAATCCGCTGCAGCTCCTGATATACAATTCTCCCTGCCCCCAAATTCAGGTGACCTACTTCGCTATTTCCCATTTGGCCCTCGGGTAATCCTACTGCCTCTCCGCAGGTAATCAGCGTGCTGTTGGGGTATTGTTGATACAAGCCACTAACAAAGGGAACATTTGCCTGCTGAATAGCATCCGCAGCAGGTACTTTCCCCAGTCCCCACCCATCCATAATTATTAATATTACCTTCTTGTCCATATACAAATTTACGATTTTATCAAAGAAGCTTTTTGCTTATCTTTTGTGAAATAAGCCTAGAATGGTACTTTTGGCATGTTATTGGTAGTGTAATGGTTAAATTTGATTGTATGCGGAAGATTGGTTTTGTATGTTTATTGGCTTTGAGCAGTTTTTCATTTTCTACCCAAAGTGACTTAGAAATGCTGGTGTCTGCCCTTAAATCTGCGCAGGCTAATGAGGTGGCCGAATATTTTGATGCCATGGTAGACATGAAATTTCCCGAGAAAGACGAAATCAAAAATGTTAGCAAGAATCAGGCAGCTATTGCGCTCAGTTCCTTTTTTTCGGAAAAGTCTATTCAGGGTTTCGAAAAAATATCCGATCGTGAAATTGGGAATACGATGTACATGACCGGCCGTTTGCTGAATGGGGGAAAGGGTTATAATATTACTTTGATGATGAAGATGATTAAAGGGAAGCATTATATCATAACGGTTCGAATTAATTAATTTCCTTCAGGCTGGCGCTAACTATTCAACAACTACCCCTCTATTCAATTACTCATGGAAAATCCCCTGCATACTTTACTATTGCGTGCTTTGCAGGAAGACGAGGGCAGCGGCGATCACAGCACCCTCAGTTGTATACCAGCGGGCAAGCGGGGTAAGGCAGTTTTAAAAGTTAAGCAGAGTGGAATAGTAGCAGGAATGCAGGTTGCGGAAACCATTTTCCGGCTTCGTGAAGAAAACATTCAGTTTACCCCCTATCTTTCTGATGGCCAGCCTATGCAAGCTGGTGATATAGCTTTTGAAGTGGAAGCCGATATGCGCACCATTTTAACCTGTGAGCGGCTTGTACTCAATTGTATGCAGCGCATGAGTGGTATTGCAACCCTTACGCGCACTTATGCGAGTCTGCTGAACAACTATTCAACCCGCCTGCTTGATACCCGCAAAACCACTCCAAATTTTCGCCTGCTCGAAAAAGAAGCCGTGCGGATAGGAGGGGGGCATAACCATCGTATGGGTTTATATGATATGATTATGTTGAAAGACAATCACATCAGTTATTGCGGAGGTATTACTCCCGCTATTGAAGCAGCTCATGCCTATATTCAGGAAAAAAACCTCAGCCTCTCCATTGAAGTGGAAGCCGGAAATTTACAGCAGGTAGCAGAAATCTGCTCAGTAGGGGAGGGCAAGGTTTTCAGAATCATGCTCGATAATTTTAGTCCACAGGAAGTTGCAGAAGCCGTAGTTTTTATCAATCGAAATTTCGAAACAGAGGCAAGTGGTGGTATTGGATTACATAATATTGTTGATTACGCCCAAACGGGTGTTGATTTTGTAAGTGTGGGCGGATTAATTCATCAGGCCACCAGTCTAGATCTTAGTTTAAAAGCAGTGATGGTTTAAATAAAGGATATGAAAAAAAAGCCAACATCTTCCGGAAATGGTATAGTATTCAGTACTAATCCTTCCTTTCAATGGGAGCCTGAGGAAGCCGCACCAGCAACATTGCCTCCGGTTCAGCAGGAACTTCGGATTCAGCTCGACAAAAAGCAACGGGCCGGTAAAGTAGTAACCCTCATAACCGGTTTTGTGGGTGCTGATGTCGATTTAGAAGAATTGGGAAAAACACTGCGTAATTTCTGTGGTACCGGCGGCAGTGCCAAGGATGGTTTGATTTTGGTACAGGGAGATCAACGAGAAAAAGTGTTCCAATGCCTGCAAAAAAAAGGCTATACAAAAACCAAAAAAATAGGATAGGCAATTGGATTAATCCAATTCTAAATTCAGGGTGTCTTTCAGCGTTTTCACCATTGGATACAGATTTGCGATGTATTCGAATTTTTGTTTGGTATTCATTCTCAGGTAAGCGGGTATATCTTCTTTTTCGCCTGCTTCCACCAAGATTTCGTAATTCACCGATCGGTTGTGGAAGCAATGTTGCAGATGGTCGAGCAGAGTCATTTTTTCTGCATCAATAAATTTTTGTGACGTTACAGAAAAAACGGTAACCGTAAATTTTACTTCGTTTTCTATTTGCAATTTAGCAGTGGAGAAGCTGGCGGCAGATGAGTGTTTTAGCTCTTTTTCTAACTTAGCAATGTATTGGTTCCAGCACTCATACAACTTTTCAGCAGTAAGGGCCTGCGATTCTGCTACTTCTTCAATTTGATATTCATTTCCATATTTCTCCCGCAAGGCAGAAAGCAGATTCTTCTTATCACCGGTTTTGGGGATATAAGTGGCTGCGGGCACGGAGGGATTGGTTGTTTTTGCGGGCGGAGGTTTTTGGGGTGTGGAAGGCGTGGAAGGAGTTTGGATAACCAATTGCGCAGCACCCGCTGTTCCATTTTTTATGTTCGAAGGTTGAAAAGATACAATGGGTACCTGTTTTAGGAGGATGGGTGCATCAATCCGTTTTTTTTTAACCAGTGTTTGCTGGTCGGTACTCAGTTCAATAGCCTGTTTTAGAAAATTCAACTTAATCAGGGCCATTTCAACAAGTAATCTTTTATTGCGGGCCATTCTGATTTGAATTTCAGCTTCCCCAACTATATTCAAGGCACTGAGTATAAAAGAGGTTTCTGTTTGCGCTGCCACTTTTGCAAATTTTTCCTGCATACCTTCCATTACTTCTAAAATAGAAGCGGTTGCCGGATCCTTACTCAAGAGTAGGTTCCTGTAAAATGAAGCGAAGCCATTCAGCACCAATTCGCCTTCAAAGCCTTTTTTATTAATTTCATCAAAGAGCAACATCACGCCAGATAGATCCTCTTTTTGTAATAACTCATGGAACCGGAAATAATAATCTTCATCCAACACGTTCAGGTGCTCTAGCGTATTTTGGTAGGTTACCTGGCCTCCAGTAAAACTCACGAGCTTGTCCAGAATACTCAGGGAATCACGCATGCAACCCTCGCTTTTTTGTGCAATCAGTTGCAGTGCGGCTTTTTCTGCCGAAATATGTTCCTTTTCAGCAATTTCCATCAGGTGATCAACGGTATCTTGCTGGGTAATTCGTTTAAAGTCGAAAATCTGACACCGGCTTAAAATTGTGGGTAATATTTTATGCTTTTCGGTAGTAGCCAGAATAAAAATGGCATGGGCCGGCGGCTCTTCCAGCGTTTTGAGAAATGCATTAAAGGCGCTGGCACTTAACATGTGTACCTCGTCTATGATATAGACTTTGTATTTTCCTGCCTGAGGTGAAAAACGGATTTGCTCTACCAGTTCGCGAATATCGTCTACTGAATTGTTGCTGGCAGCATCCAGTTCATGAATATTCAGGGAGGTGCCGGCATCAAAGCTTACACAGCTGTTGCAGGTATTACAGGCTTCCCCTTCTGCACTCGGTTGGGTACAATTAATGGTTTTTGCCAGAATTCTTGCACAAGTTGTTTTTCCTACTCCTCTTGGTCCACAAAACAAAAACGCATGCGCCAATTGCTGCTGGCGGATTGCATTTTTTAAAGTGGTGGTTATATGCGCCTGCCCAACCACAGTATTAAAATTCTGTGGGCGGTACTTTCGGGCGGAAACAACAAAATTATCCATAGTAGATGCGCAATATACGTATATGAGTGCTTTGGTTGGCTAATCGGCACAGGGCTTTTTTACACAACCGGTAGAAATCTATTCTAGGCTATTTGTATTCCATTACTGGATGTTTTTCAAAGGGTTGTTCCCGGTTAAACCAATACCGATAGGTAACCATTCGCCTGCTTTGTGTGGCGCCCAGGCTTTTATACACATTCACCATTTTTGGGTTCCATTCTCCGGCCCATCCCATTTCATATTCTTCGTACCAGTCGTGTTTGGTTAATATCAGAGAGCTCTCATAAATCAGGTAGCTGTCAATTCCCAGCGATTGAAATTTTGGCACTACTCCAAAAACTAACCCGGTAAGCCGTTTATTGGTTCCACGCCATTTCATAGAGAGCAAAGAGAGCTTTTGCAGCCATCCAAATTTTCCATTAAAGTGTTTAAAGTACTGATTGATATCCGGAATATTTACGAACATGGCAATTGGGTCTTCTTTATAATAAGCAAACGAGATTACCCTTTTATCCATAATAGGCTTCATTTTTTTGAATAATTTCATCACTTGATCTTGTGAAATTTCCTTCACTTCGCCATGTTGAGCCCAAGCAGCATTGTAAACCGTAACAAAATCGGCCGCATACTTTTCTAAATTTTTTGTTTGGATATCTTCGGCTCGATAGTCGGCTTTGGCAGCAAATTTGGCATGGCGCTCAGCAAACCTTTCGGGTAATTGATCATGCACATTCATGCCATAATAGAATTGATTATAATAATTTTGAAATTCGTAATTTTCAAATAAAGATTGATAATAAGTTGGATTAAACGACATACCATACATCGGCTCTTTGTCGAATCCCTCTACCATTAATCCCCACCACTTATCCCTTTCCCCAAAATTGATAGGGCCATCCATCCCTTTCATTCCCTTAGATTCCAGCCAATTTTTGGCGTGATTAAATAATTGATCAGCCGCAGCTTGTTGATGAATACAATCAAAAAATCCGATACCTCCCACCGGCACATCCGTTCCCCGGGTTTTATATTTCGAATTGGTAAAAGCAGCAATTCTTCCGCAGGTTTTGCCGGTTTCGTCCACTAAAATCCAGCGCTTACATTCTCCGAACTGGAAGAGATGATTTTTGTTCGGGTCAAACACTTCGATCACCTCATTGTCTAAAGGAGAAATATAGCAGGGGTTATGCTGATTGAGGGTCCGGTTAATTTGCAAAAATTCCCGGGCAGTATGGGTATTTTTCACTTCCACTATTTGCATGGCCTGCCTATTTAATTACTGCAAAATTACTAAATACTATTTGCTGGTTGGTGGGTTATTATTTTTCAAACAATTTGGCTTCCATTTTGGCATCATGCCCATAAATGTCTTTCCGGAAATTGAGTTGCCCCTCTTTGTCAACCCAGGCAGTAAAATATACCAAAAATACCGGAATGCCCTTGGGCAAGGTTACCCACTTCTCTTTGCTCAGGTGCATGGCAGAGTCAATCTTATTTTCAGTCCAGGTTTTATCATTTCTAAGTAGGTACTCCGCAAACTTTTTCGGCTCACCCAGTCGAATACAACCATGACTCATACTTCGGGTGTTTTGCTGAAACAGGTTTCGGTTAGGCGTATCATGAAAATAAATACTGAAATTGTTAGGGAACAGAAATTTTACCAGTCCCAATGAATTCCAAGGACCTGGAATTTGTCGGATATTGGGTGTTTTTCCACTGTAACCGGTTATTTCCATATGATTTTTGGTAAGGTAATTGGGATTTTTGGCTATAGCCGGCATAATTTCCTTTTTTACAATACTCTCCGGAACATTCCAGTAGGGGCTAAATACCACATAGCGCAACTGACCACTAAAAATCGCAGAACTGTTGGCGGCGGTACCCACTATCACCCGCATGTCGAATTTGAGTTGACTACTATCATACACATGCATAGTAAACTCCGGAATATTCACCAGAATATAGTTAGAATCCTTTTCGGCAGGCATCCAGCGAACACGTTCGAGGTTAACCAATATTTGCCGGATTCTTTTTTGAACCGGCACATTGAGTTCTGCAATGGTTTTATTTCCTACAGTCCCCTCGGTAGGCAATCCCATTCGCTTCTGATATTTCTTAACTGCAATAAATAATGAACTATCGAATTGTTGGTTAAGTGTTCCCGTTAAACTGCTGTCGCCCCAATAGACCAACCTATTTTTTATGGCAGCAACCCGGGTACCTGAATCGCCTACATGCAGCGGTTTGTCTATGTTGGAAATGGTATCGGGTGCATCCTTTTTGGCTAATCCAATATAGAATGCAAGCTGTTGCTGTAATAATTTATACTGTATATTCTGTAAGTTGTTTTGCTGCGGATATAGTTGACCGGTTGTAATGGCAGTACCCAGCATTTCTGTGAGGTTAATTTTCTTTCTGGGAATAAACCAACCTAGTTCGGTTGTGTTGATATCGCTGCCAGTATAGGTTTTGGCAGAATATTGAAAAAACTGACCAGTTAAAAGCAATTCAGTGTTTATCATTAACTGCGTGAGTGCAGTTTGCGAAAGTTTGTTTTTGTTATTCAGGGAATCTTTCAATTTAGATAATCGATCATTGTGTAAACTGCTGTCCATCATTTCCTGAATATAGTTTTCTTCTAGGTTCATCAGGTTCAGGGCCTGTTCGGAAAGTCCGGAAGAGTCGAACCAGGCAAATTGAAAGTTTCTACCCCTGTAAAAATCCATATACTGATCTGCAAAAGGAGCATACCGATTTTGGCCAGATAAAAATGCCGGAATTTGAGTGCTGTCGAAAAACAGGTTATTGAAAGAACTTACGGCTGTAATGGTGGTATCGCGCACCACCGGTTCTTTTTTAGAAGAAAACATAGAACACTGTTGGGTAAACAGGGGAAGTAAAAGCAATAAACAATATCTCAGTTTCATAAAAACAGTTGTTTTATTTTGTAGTTTTCTGATTCAGTATAAGTGCAGTGGCTAGCATGCCTGCGGTTTCCGTTCTTAATCTCGTGTTTCCGAGGCTTACAGGCAGGTAATTGTTTTCCATTGCAAGGGTAATTTCTGTATCTGAAAAATCTCCCTCGGGACCAATCAGTATGCGGCAGGTACCCGATGCTGTATAATTTAATAATGGTTGCTGATTGCCGGGTGCACAGTGGGCTATCCATTGGTGTGCAGCAGCTGGCAACTCCATCAATTTAGTAAAGCGAATGGGATCGTGTAATGCAGGTAAATAATGTTGTTTGCTTTGAATCATGGCAGCAATTAAAATGCCTTCCATTCGATCTCTTCTAAAGCGCGTATGCTCAGTTCTTTCGCATAGAATGGGCTGAATCTCGGCTATGCCCATTTCTGTTACTTTTTCTAGCAGCCATTCGAGGCGCTGACTATTTTTGAGTAGCGAAATACAAAGGGTTAATCGGGTAGTAGGAACTGAACTTTTTTGAAAGGATTGGGTGGCAACCAGGGATTGTTTTTTATTAACCGAAAGTAAGGTGGCTAAGCAGGCATTTCCTTTTCCATCCGTTAACTCAATGGTATCACCAACAACTTTTCGCAGTACCTGCACACAATGATGGGCTGAGGCTTCACTCAATTGAAACCCATGGGTGTTTTCCGGCAAACCCGGCTCATAAAAAAGTGGTAAACTCATGTGAAAGACAACTACTTTTTATATTGGATACGATTCTGCCAATGTTAGAATGGAGTGGCATTGTCTAATCCTTCATCAAAATTGGTGTCGTTCATTCGACTCCCTTTTTCAACAAATAATTTAGCACTATCTGATCCGGAACCAACAGGCGTTCCGGGTGGGCGAATTCCGGTTGGTTTCCAGCCACCCCCTCTTTCATCGGAGGGGTCATCTTCGAAGCGCTGGATAGACAAATTGGCTCTTAGTTTGATATAGTCCAGTTCGCCATTTCTGTGCTTCGCAATGCGAATATGTACTTCCCCCGTGGTACTTTCTCCCTGCTCATTGGCGTGGATATCGTGGTATTCGGGGCGATAGATAAACATTACCATATCGGCATCCTGCTCAATAGCACCCGATTCGCGCAAATCACTCAACTGGGGCACTTTACTTTCTTTGCGGGTTTCTACGGCACGACTCAGCTGACTAAGTGCGATGATGGGAATATTCAATTCTTTTGCCAGTGATTTCAGGTTACGGGAAATGCTGCTGATTTCCTGTTCGCGGTTCGAATTTCTGTCAACGGATCCACCCATCAGCTGCAAGTAATCAATGATGATAAGACCCACCTTATTTTTATTTACCAGTCGTCTCGCTTTCGCTCTAAATTCGAAGATGTTGAGGGAAGCGGTATCATCAATAAATATGGGGGCAGATTCGAGGCGTTTGATACCCCTGCTGAGTAATTGTTCGTATTCGTAGCTCTCCAGTTTACCCCGGGTAATCTTGCGCATATCAATTTCACTTTCGGCACTTAAAATCCTCATCACCAATTGGGAGGCACTCATCTCTAGCGAGAAAAAGCCAACTGGAACAGGTTGGGTAGGATGCAAAGCCGCATTACGAGCCAGGTTGAGGGCAAAAGCTGTTTTACCCACAGAGGGGCGGGCAGCTAAAATAATCAAGTCGGTTGGTTGCCATCCGAACGTTACTTTATCTAACCGAGAAAATCCGCTGGGTACACCAGAGATGTCTTCAGTTTTTGTACGCAACATATCAATGCGCGTAAGGGTTTCTGCAATGGCATCGCCTATTTCTGTAAAATTCTTTTTCAGGTAGTTGTTGGTGATGTGAAACATCTTTGCCTCACTCTCATCCAGCAAATCAAATACATCGGCTCCTTCTTCATAGGCCGATCCGATAATCTCACCACTGATCCGAATCAATTCGCGCTGGATAAATTTTTCTAGAATGATGCGAGCATGGGTTTCAATGTTTGCAGAAGAAACAACCGAATTGGTAAGCCGGGTTAGGTAATAGGCACCACCCACCTGATCGAGCATCTCCTGCGATTTCAGTTCTTCCATCACCGTTAATAGGTCGATCGGCATATTCTTCTGCTGCAAATCATACATCGAACGAAATATGATTTGGTTGGCTTCGGAATACAAACATTCGGGTTTGAGAATTTCAGTTACCGTATCGAAGGCACTTTTTTCTAGCATAATGGCACCCAACACCGCCTGCTCCAATTCACGGGCCTGTGGCGGCACTTTACCATACAACAGGGGGGTAGTATCGGTAACACTTGGCTTTCTTCTTTTCCTGTCTTTATTAATATTTGGAATATCCATCAAAATTCAATTCAGTAAGTAGTTAAATGGGTTTCGGAAACTATCGGCCGGCCAAAAAATCAGTTCGCTAGAGTTTCACCGAACAGCGAATATAATCCGAAGCGGGCGGCAGAGAAAAATTATTTTATGCAATTTTTCCTGCACAGTTTATGCACCGTTCCTTCAGTTTTGATGGGGGAATATCCACTCATTTTTGCAGGTTATCCACCGATATTTTACCCTTTTACACAGGATATTAACTATGATTTTTGCTAAAAATCTTTTTTTAACCTACCACTACACATTATATAATTTATTACTATTTATCGGCATTTTTCTCTATCCCGCCTTCATCCCGTTATATTCTTGTATTTTTGACCATTGTAATGTGTAATTAATATGACCATCAGTTATAACTGGCTACTGGATTATCTGCCTGAACCCATTGAACCCGAGAAATTATCTTCCATACTCACTTCTATTGGATTAGAAGTAGAAGAGTTGCGTGCATTTGAGAGCATCCGAGGCGGATTGCGGGGTTTAGTGGTTGGAGAGGTTATGGAGTGTGCACCGCATCCCAATGCCGACAAATTAAAGATCACCAAAGTAGATACGGGAACCGGTACGCTTCTGCAAATTGTTTGTGGCGCGGCAAATGTTGCCGTTGGTCAAAAAGTAGTGGTAGCACCCGTTGATACTACCATTTATCCTTTGGTGGGCGACCCTATTACTTTGCGAAAAGCAGTTATCCGGAAAGTAGAGAGTGAAGGGATGTTATGTGCGGAAGATGAAATTGGCCTGGGCAGCAATCATGATGGCATTTTGGTATTACCTAATAACCTGGTAACCGGTACCTTGGTAGCAGAATATTTTAAACCGTATACAGATTGGGTTTTCGAAATCGGCCTCACGCCTAATCGGATGGATGCCATGAGCCATGCTGGGGTAGCCCGTGATGTTTGTGCCTACCTAACCCATCATCAGCGGGAAACTAAAATTATTACACCCTCCGTTAATTCCTTTAAGCCCGATTTACTCGAAGCCCCTGTTTCCGTAAAAATCGTGGATGCCGAAGCTTGTAGTCGCTATGCAGGCGTTAGTTTATTGGGGGTGCAGGTGAAGGAGTCGCCCGATTGGCTAAAAAACCGATTGCTGTGTATCGGGTTGCGACCTATTAACAATATTGTAGACATCACCAATTTTATATTACACGATACCGGTCAACCCCTGCATGCATTTGATGCAGATGCCATTACAGGTAAACAAGTAATTGTGCAAACCTTGGCTGAGAGCACCCCTTTTATTACGCTTGACGATAAAGAGCGAAAACTCAGCAGTGAAGATCTGATGATTTGCAATGCCGAATCGCCCATGTGTATCGGTGGTGTTTTTGGCGGTAAACTGAGCGGGGTAAAAAATACCACCACCCGCATTTTTTTAGAAAGTGCCTGGTTTAATCCCATCAGCATCCGCAAAACGAGTTTGCGCCTCGATTTACGTACCGATGCGGCAGGCCGATTTGAGAAGGGAGTAGACATTTCTCAAACTGTTCAGGTGCTGAAACGTGCGGCACTTTTGATAAAAGAACTGGCAGGGGGATTAATTGAAGGGGAGGTGGTGGATGTGTATCCGGCACCGAAGGAAAAGAAAGAAGTTAGCCTCAAATATCATTACCTGAAAAAATTGAGTGGTAAAAATTACCATGTAGAAACCGTAAAAAAAATTCTCACTGCCTTGGGTTTTGAAGTAGTGCGCGAGGGAATGGATGAAATTAGACTCGCCGTTCCCCTGCATAAAACCGATATCAGTATCCCTGCCGACCTGGTGGAAGAAATTGTTCGGATTGATGGACTGGATAATATTGAAATTCCTTCCAGCATAACCATTAGTCCTTCCCTCGATCCTCTTTCGAAAAAAGAGGGCATGAAAAATAAGCTGGCCAACTTTTTAACCGGACGAGGCATGATGGAAATATTTACCAATTCCATTACCAGCAGTAAATACTACAGTGAAGCCGAACAGGCAACCGGTGTTCGAATGATGAATAGCCTGAGTGCTGAACTAGATTTCATGCGCCCCTCTATGCTGGAAACAGGTTTGGAAGCCATTTCCTATAATCTGAACCGAAAGAATACCCGGCTATTTTTATTTGAATTCGGAAAAACCTATCATTGTTATAAGGCCAACCAATATCAGGAAACGGAACACCTTACCCTATATCTATCTGGTGAAATGTCGCCACCTCATTGGCGGGAGAAGCCGGTGCTGGCCGACTATTTTACGGCAAAAGGGATAGTGGCCGGATTGGCACAAACGGTTGGTTTGGGTGAACTGGAGTTTGTTGTGCAGGATAACGGAATTACTCAGTTGCTGTTTGCCGGAAAAGAACTGGGAAAGCTCGTGCAAGTAACTGCCGATCAACTGGCTCAATTTGATATCCGGCAACCGGTGTTCATGATTGATTTATTATGGCAACCCTTGATGGATGCGGCTGAGCAAAGGACCATTCGGTATAAAGAAGTGAATAAATTTCCGGTAATGCAAAGAGACTTGTCGGTTGTGGTGGAGGCCGGATTGGTTTATGGAAAACTCGAGCAGTCGCTGCAGCAACTCAAATTACCCCTGTTAACCCATACGCGGCTATTTGATGTTTTTGAAAGCGAAAAACTGGGGGCTAATCTAACGGATAAGGAGGTGGATGGCATGATGGCAAAAATCATTTCCCAGTTAGAAAAAGAAGTACAGGCAGAAATCAGAAAATAGTACGATATTAATACCCTTAATTTTTTGGGATGAGCCAGCTGAACGAACAATTGGATAGCCTGCAGCAAAAGATTCAACAGTTGCTGAAACAACACCAGCTGTTGCAAAAAGATCATGTGCGTTTGCACAAAGAGCTGGAAAAAAAAGAGGCGCTGTTGAAAGAAAGTGAACAGAAAATACATCAGTTACAGCAACATGCCGATGCGGTTTCTGTGGGAACCCGGGTGCTGGATACCGATGAGAAGAAGGCACTGAATAAGCGCATCGATGCCTATCTGAAAGAAATTGACCACTGTTTATCGCTCCTGAATCAATAAGCTATGCAAGAACTGCTACCGGTTAATATTGTAATTGCCGACAGAAACTATCGGATCCGTATTGAAAAAGCGGATGAAGAAAAAGTTCGCAAAACCGCCGCACTTATCAACCAGAAAATCGGGGAATTTAAAACCCAGTTTGCCGGTAAAGACATGCAAGATTTTGTAGCAATGGCCCTGCTCTGGTTTGCGACCGAGGAAACCCATGCCGGATCGGCCTCCATTCAGCAGGAAGCTGCCCTTAGCCGGCTGGCAGAAATAGAACAGCTGGTGCAACAGGTAATTACCCCCGTTTCCCAGCCCTAGGCTCTATCTATTAACTTTTTTCCGCATCTGTTATTCCAACATTTTCAACTACTTATCCCAATTATGGGTTAGTTTATGCAATCCGGCTAGCTACTATCCAACATATTAAGTATCTTTGTACATGACATGTTTGCACATAAATATGTTAAAAATGTATATGTATACGATTGTGAAAACCTTAAAAAATTGCCAACAACATGGATCCAATGATAATATTGATCATAACCGGAGTAGCCGCACTTGTGGTGGGGCTGGGTGCTGGGTGGATGATCTTTTCTAAAAACACTAAAAAACAAGTTGAGGAAGCGGAAGAACTCTCACAGAAAATTGTAAAGGAAGCTGAATTAAGGGCTGAAACCATTAAAAAGGAAAAGCAGCTGGAGGCCAAGGAAAGATTTGTTCAATTAAAAGCAGAGCACGAGCGGGATGTGCTAGATCGTACCCGCAAAATTGGGGAAAACGAAAATCGCATCAAGCAAAAAGAGCAATCCGTTGCCCAAAAAGAAACTTCCCTTGATAAGCAGCTGAAAGATATCGACAGTATCAAGGAGAACCTGAATCGCCAGATTGAGGTGGTAAATACCAAGCGTACCGAACTAGAAAAACACCAGGAAGAGCATATCCGCCGATTAGAAAAAATTGCCAACCTGAGCGCCGATGATGCCAGGAATCAGTTGATTGAAGGTCTGCGCCAAGAAGCCCAATCCCGTGCACTAAGCCTGCAACAAGAAATTATTGAAGATGCCCGCGTGAAGGCCAATAAAGAGGCCCGTAAGATTGTAATTCAGTCTATACAACGTACGGCTGCCGAAGTAACCATTGAAAATACGGTTACCGTATTCAATCTGGAATCTGATGAAATTAAGGGACAGATCATTGGTAGAGAGGGTAGAAATATCCGTGCCATTGAGGCTGCTACCGGCGTTGACCTGATTGTAGACGATACTCCTGAAGCCATTATACTTTCTTCTTTCGATCCCCTACGCCGGGAGATTGCCCGACTCAGTTTGCAAAGACTGGTTTCGGATGGTCGTATTCACCCAGCCCGTATTGAGGAAGTGGTTGAAAAAACCCGCCGCCAGCTTGAAGAACAAATTATTGAAATTGGAGAGCGCACGGTAATAGAGATGGGTATTCATGGCCTGCACAAAGAATTGGTGAGAATTGTAGGTAAAATGCGGTTCCGTTCTTCTTATGGTCAAAACCTGCTTATGCACAGCAGGGAAACGGCTAATCTCTGCGCCATCATGGCTGCCGAATTAGGCATGAACCCCAAACTGGCCAAAAGAGCCGGTTTATTGCATGATATCGGTAAAGTGCCTGACGAGGAAACTGAGCTTACCCACGCTTTATTGGGTGCTAAGCTGGCCGAAAAATACGGTGAGAACCCGGCAGTGGTAAATGCCATCGGTGCCCACCACGATGAAATGGAAATGCAATATGTGATTTCCCCCATTATTCAGGCCTGCGATGCCATCAGCGGCGCTCGTCCGGGAGCCCGTAGGGAAATTATGCAACAATACCTTCAGCGGATTAAAGACCTCGAAAATCTGGCTACCTCCTACCAAGGCGTTGAAAAAGCTTATGCTATTCAGGCCGGTAGAGAATTGCGGGTGATTGTGGAAGCCGATAAGGTAAGTGATATCGACAGCGACAAGCTGAGCTTCGAAATTGCCCAGAAAATTCAAACGGAAATGACCTATCCCGGACAGATTAAAGTAACGGTAATTCGAGAAAAAAGAGCCATAAATGTGGCGAAATAAAAATTTATAGCCCTAAAATTCACGGGTTGATTGATTTTTAACTACCTTTGCCGTCCTCAAAAATGATGAATTATGAACGCAGCAGTTCAATTTGTACACGATCAGCTTACTACTAAGAAGCAACATCCCGCCTTCAAGGCCGGTGACAATATTACCGTAAATTATAAAATTGTGGAGGGTGGTAAAGAGCGTATCCAGAGCTTCCGCGGAGATGTAATTAAGCAACAGGGAACGGGTGCTACGGCCTCCTTTACCGTGCGTAAAATTTCCGATGGAGTGGGCGTAGAGCGTTTATTCCCCATTCACTCCCCTAATATCGAATCTATTCAGCTGAATAAATCCGGTAAGGTTCGTCGTGCTAAACTTTACTACCTGCGCGAGCGCAGCGGTAAGAGTGCCCGTATCAAAGAAAAAAGATTCTAATATATCCGGCAACGGATATCGAGAACATATTGAGAAGGTGGTTGAAAAACCACCTTCTCTTTTTTTGTATACCGGTGAGAAATCTTATTTTGAGTTACTTATCGCTTTTTACTAACTTTACACACTAAATATTTTTTTATGGGCGGCTTAGGATTTCAAGAGTTATTAGTGATTGGGTTGGTTGTGTTAGTACTTTTTGGCGGAAAAAAAATTCCCGAATTCATGAAAGGTTTGGGAAAAGGTATCCGTGAATTTAATGATGCAAAAGACAATGTGAAACGCGAAATTGAAGAGGGCATCAAGGAAAAAGACAAAACAACCACCGGCGCTTAATCGCTCCATCAATTTATTATAGCCTTTGTTTCGTTTTACCACAATCAAAGACTATCACCAGGCGCTGCAATCAGCAGCTACCAGTTGCACGGATACCGTACAGCAATATCTAACTGTTATTCGTGAACGGGCATCGCTCAATGCATTTCTGGAAGTTTTTGAAACTGAAGCTCTGCAAAGAGCCGCTGCTCTCGATCAATCAAGGGCAGCCGGTAAACCCATGGAACCGCTACACGGAGTGATCGTGGGTATTAAAGATGTAATCTGCTATCAAGGTCATGCCGTTACTGCCTCCTCTCGCATTTTAGCAGGGTACAAAGCCATTTACCATGCCACCGCTATCGAAAAATTATTAGCCGCAGGAGCCATCATTATAGGCAGACAAAACTGCGACGAATTTGCCATGGGCAGCAGCAATGAAAATTCTGCTTATGGCCCCGTAAAAAATTTTATAGATACTTCCCGGGTTCCGGGCGGTTCTTCCGGTGGTTCAGCCGTTGCCGTGCAAGCAGGGCTTTGCATGGTAAGTTTGGGCAGTGATACCGGTGGCTCGGTTAGACAGCCAGCCGACTTCTGCGGTATTGTGGGATTAAAACCTACCTATGGCAGGGTATCTCGGTATGGATTAATTGCCTATGCGTCTTCTTTCGATCAGATTGGTATTTTGGCTAATACTGTAGCGGATGCCGCTCAGGTGTTGGAAATAATTGCCGGAGAAGATGCTTTCGATAGCACGGTTGCCTCCTTACCCGTGCCTTCCTATTCCCAGGCCACCGCCGATCATCAAATTCCGGGAAAAATTGCTTATTTCCGGCAGGCATTGGAACATCCTTCGCTTGATCCGGCTATTCAAGCAGCTATTTATGCATTTATCGGCCAACTGAAACATGCAGGGTATCAGGTGGATGCAATCGATTTTGATTGGTTAGATGCAATTGTACCTACCTATTACGTATTAACAACTGCCGAGGCTTCCAGTAACCTGTCGCGGTATGATGGGGTTAGATATGGATTCCGTAGTGATGGAGAAGAGCATACCCTAAGTGATATGTACACCCAATCTCGTTCCAAAGGATTTGGGAAGGAAGTGCAGCGCCGCATTTTATTAGGAAATTTTGTACTGAGTGCGGGCTATTTTGATGCGTACTTTACTAAGGCCCAACAGGTTCGGCAATTATTGGCCAACAAAACCCAGGAAATTTTTGCCGACTATTGCTGCCTGCTTTTACCCACCGTTCCCGCCCCAGCCTTTCGGATAGGTGAGAAAAATACCGACCCCGTGGAGATGTTTTTGGGGGATATTTATACGGTTTTTGCCAATCTGGTGGGTATTCCGGGCATTTCTCTGCCCCTATTCCGCCATCCCAATGGGCTCCCATTTGGCCTTCAGTTGATGACGAGTCACTTTGATGAAGTAACTTTGCTGAAGCTATCCCAACAAATGATGCAGTTGGCTAAAACTTCTGCTTAGATTGTTTTGGCACGATATTGGATAATCTGCGGGATATAAAATAGCTGAAAAATTACTGGTTATGGAGTGGCTGGGAAATCGTATTACTAATCCTATTAATCTGTCGAAATTTGTGCTGATCGCCTTTGCGTTGGTAGCAGGCAGTTGGGCGGGTAGTAATTGGTATAATGTGGGTACGGCTTACCCTTCCGGAAACGATACTAACCGGGTAATGAAAATTGGTTTTGAGAGTTTATTTGCTTCCGAAAAATATAATCCCTCCCTTCCCTATACTGCACAACTCAATCCCAAGGCCACTCTTTTTGTGCAGGAATATATCCGAAAGCAGGGGGAGGAATTAGAAAAAATGAAATTTTGGGGGAAGCCCTATTTCGATTTGTACGACAATATTCTTACCCAGTATGATATTCCCAAGGAAATGAAATACCTGAGTGTGATTGAAAGTCACCTCACGCCCGGATTGGTATCATGGGCTGGTGCAGTAGGGCCTTGGCAACTGATGGCCGATGAAGCGCATCGCTTTGGTTTGAAAACCGGCTACCAAGATGAGCGTACCGACTTTTATAAAAGTACCCATGTTGCCGCCCGTTTGATGAAAGAATTGTATGCCGAGTTTGGCGATTGGTTATTGGTGGTGGCAGCTTACAACGGGGGGGCAGGTAGAATGCGCCAAGCCATCCGGAAATCGGGAAGTCGAGATTTTTGGGATCTGCAATATTATTTGCCGGAAGAAACCCGTAACCACGTTAAAAAATTTATCGGCACCCACTATATTTTTGAGGGAACTGGAGGGGTAACCACCTTAACCGCAGCAGAAACGGTCCGTCAAAAAGCACTAACACCTCAGCCCCTGCCTGATTTATCTGCAACCCACGATAAGATTTATGTTAGCGGCCGATATTTAAGTACAGTAGTTGCACCAGCCCTGGGAATTGAGTTGGCGAATTTTATAGCGGTAAATCCCGCTTTCGACCGAGAGCTGGCTGCAGGAAAATCATATCCTATGCAGCTGCCTGCGGGCACCGGTAAAAAAGAATTATTCGAAGCTAAAAAGTCATCCCTATTGATGGAGTCGCTGCAAAAAATACTGCAGGGGGCTGAAGCTATCCGCTAGTATTTTCCAATCCCAATTGCAGCAGTGCTTTTCCTTTCAGTAAACATTCTTCATATTCCTGCTCAGGATCACTTTGTGCCGTTATCCCTCCGCCTACCTGAAAGCTTACATTCCGTTCATCTTCTAGGTATACCAAACTTCGGATAACTACATTAAAATCAAAATCTTTGTTCGGTTTGATATATCCTACACTACCCGAATAAATTCCCCTGGCAACCGCTTCGTATTTGTCTATCAGTTCCATCACTTTTCGTTTGGGGGCACCCGTCATACTACCCATAGGAAAAGTATTGCTGAAAATATGCAGCAGAGAGCTCTCTGCATTTAATTCGCCCTCTACCGTAGAAATCAATTGGTGTACCTGCGGAAAACTATACAGGCCCAGCAGTTCGGTAACGGCTACGGTTCCTTCGCGGCAGATGGTACTTAAATCGTTCCGAACCAGGTCAACCACCATAATGTTTTCGCTGCGGTTTTTGGCACTGCCCAGCAACGATGCTTTCAGCTGTTCGTCTTGTTCTGGGTCTGATAAATTGCGCCGAATGGTTCCTTTAATGGGCTGTGAACGAAGCCGGTTTCCTTTTTTTTGTAAAAATCTTTCCGGACTGGCGCAAAATAAATACCGGTGTTCATTTTTATAAAAGCAGGAAAAAGGACTGGGTGAAATTTGCATCAATAACCGATAGGTATGCAGGGGATCGAGGGTGGTTTCAGGAGCAATAAAAGCTTGACAGTAATTGATTTCGTAGCAGTCACCTCTTTGGATATGCTGTAAAATATCGGTTACCTGTTGCAGGTATTTTTCTTTGGATATTGCCGGCGTGAAATGAATAGCAGGAAAATGGTTGGCAAGTGGTTGGGGGATAATGCTGGTGATATCCCGAAAGATTTTTTCAGGATCGTTCAAACAGGTTTCAATGGTAAGGGTATCTGATTGGAGGTTGATAACGGTTTCCGGACAAAAAAAGAAGTGATGGGGAAATTGTCCGGTTGGAATATTGGGTTGGGGAAGTTTCCCGTAAGCATGCATGGCATGATAACCCAGGTGACCAAAAACCCAATCGTTACAGCTTTCCAGTTGTTCAAACAGGGCATCAATGGAGCTGTTTTCTGGGGCAATTGAACTACCTCCGGCCGCTGCCAAGCATTGGGTAGTTTCTCCGGGAACTGAAAAATGATGTGAATCTAACAAGCAGCTATTCGAATAACGATTGCACCATACTAACAGCTGCTGTTTGAACAACAAAAGATCGCTTGGAACAGGAAACGAGTGAACGCTTCTTTCAGGCACAGATTGGGGTGGGTTTAGAAATCGTCATCGTCGTCATCGAATCCGCCAGATTTATCATTAAACAGGTCGAATTCTTTAAAGTCTTCGTCTAGTTTAAAGTCGTCGTCTTCTTCTCCCTTTTTCTTTCCAGCACCAGTTTTAGCGGTTCCTTTGCTTTTGGGGATATCAAACTCGTCGAAGTCGGGATCCCATTCATCTTCTTCTTCGGTTGATTTTTCCCAATCATCTTCTGTGTCATCTACTTCCTCTTCCTCCTCATCATCGGAGGATGCGCGTGTAGATTTTGAAGGGTTGGATTTTTTAGGGGTTCCCGGCTCATCATCTTCTAAATCATCCATATCCTCTTCATCTAGTGGTTGCTTAGATTTTGAAGAAGCTTTGGGTGCGGAAGAAGTGTCCTTCGCGGGTTTTTTTGGGGAGGATTTCTGATCCTTATCTAATTTGGCTGTCATACTCCAAAACGATTTGTAACGTAAATTTTAAAAGCATTTTACTATTAACCAAAAAAATTTTTCCTTTTGTAGGATTTTTTTTTACACATGCACTATTTGGTCTCTTCCCGGACCGTTCGAAACCACGGTAACAGGCGCTCCCACGTAGGCATTAATATATTGAATATATGATTTCATATTCTCTGGTAATAGTTCGGAATTTTTGATGGAAGTGGTATCTGTATTCCATCCTGCAAAGCTTTCCAGCACGGGTTCTATGGTGATGCCATTCATTTGATAGGGAACTTGCCGGGTAGTTTCACCGTTGATGGAGTAGTCGGTACACATTTTCAATTCTTCAAATCCGTCTAGCACATCGGCTTTGGTCATTATCATTTGGGTAACCCCATTTAACATGCTGGCATATCGCAGGGCTACCAGGTCTATCCAACCGCAACGGCGGGGTCTTCCGGTGGTTGCACCAAACTCACTACCCGTTTTGCGGAGCAATTCGCCGGTTTCATTTTCCAATTCAGTAGGGAAGGGGCCGCCGCCTACTCGGGTACAATATGCTTTAGTAACACCCATTACTTCTCCAATCTGGCGGGGAGAAACACCCAAACCGGTACAAACCCCCGCAGAAATGGTATTGGAAGAAGTAACAAAGGGGAAAGTGCCAAAGTCAATATCCAGCATACTACCCTGTGCCCCTTCGGCCAGTACTTTTTTTCCTGCACTGATTTGTTCGTTGATAAAATATTCTCCATTTACTACATTCAGCGATCGCAGAAACTCCAATGCCTCAAAAAATTCTTCTTCCCAGGCGGTAATGTCTTCTACGAAATGAAAATTATCCAGCAACTTTTGATGTTTCAGCCGAAGCTTGATGTATTGGGTGGTGAAGTTTTTATGCAGCAGGTCGCCTACCCGCAGTGCATTTCTTCCGGTTTTATCCATATAAGCCGGACCAATGCCCTTTAGGGTGCTGCCAATTTTGCTTTCCCCTTTTTGCATTTCTGAAGCTTTATCCAGTGCCCGATGGGTGGGTACAATTATATTGGTGCGCTCCGAAATAAAGAGGTTCTTTTTTACGTCAATGCCAAAAGCAGCCACTGCATCACATTCTCTTTTAAGGGTAACCGGATCTAGCACTACCCCATTTCCAATAATGTTGATGGTATTTTGATGAAAGATACCCGAGGGTATTTGGTGTAATACCATTTTTTTGCCTTCCACATAAAGAGTGTGTCCGGCGTTGGGCCCACCCTGAAAGCGGGCAATGATATCGTATCGGGGAGCAAAATAGTCTACTATTTTCCCCTTTCCCTCATCTCCCCACTGCATTCCCAAAATAACATCTACCATACAAGTATATATTAATACTTCACAAAAATAAGTGAAGCCACTCTGTAAATTGCGATAATGTGCAATAATTTATTACGGTGTGTATAAATGAAAGTATGCAGCGCATTTATCCGATGGAAGTATCGGTTTCAAAACGTTCTACCTTTTGAATACCCTGCAACGAGGTAAGTCTTGCTACCAGTTCATCCAGCTCCTCTTTATCATGCACAAAAACCTTGATGGTACCTTCAAACATGCCTTCTTTAGATTCAATGCTAAGGCCCGAGATATTAATTCGCAAATCGCCACTGATTACGGTGGTAATTTTATTTACCACGCCTACATCATCTAAGCCGATAATCCGCAAACCGGTAAGGAATGAGATTTCCTTGTTTTTCGCCCATTTAGTTTTTACAATGCGATGCCCATAGTTTGCCATTAGCTGCGGTGCATTGGGGCAGGTAGTCCGATGAATAATCATACCTTTTCCCGTACTTACAAATCCAAATACATCGTCTCCAGGAATGGGGTGACAGCATTTGGCTAGCTGGTACATGATTTTATCACTGCTTTCTCCAAAAATGATTAGTTCCGAGTCTTTTTTGCTCACCGGTTTGTTGGCTGCTGCTTCTGTTGGATCTATGATGGGCAATTTCGGCTTGGGAAATTCAATCCGGTCGCCATGCAAGATGGCTTCTTTCAACTCGCGCAGGTCGATGGATTTATTGGCAATTTTAAAATGCAGATCTAAGGGCGATGGCAGCTTATAATACTGCACCAACTCTTCGATATTATGAAAGTTATAGGCAGCCCCCATATTTTCCAGCTTCCGCTGCAAGGTATATTTCCCTTCTTCGGCAATGGTTCTTTTCTCTTCCCGTAATGCATCTTTAATTTTGGTTTTTGCCTTGGCAGTAACCACAAATCCCAGCCAGCCTTCCGTAGGCTTTTGTTTGTTACTGGTAATGATTTCAACCTGATCGCCGCTGCGCAATTTATGACTAAGGGGCACTAGTTTATGATGTACTTTGGCGCCAATACATTTAGAGCCAATAGCACTATGAATGGCAAAGGCAAAATCCAATGCGGTACTTCCGGTAGGTAACATTTTCACTTCCCCCTTTGGCGTATACACATAAATTTCTTCTGCGAGGAAGGAGGTTTTAAAGTCTTGCAAAAAATCCACCCCATCCGAATCCTGACTACTTAATACTTCGCGAATTTGACCGAACCACTTATCAAAACGGTCTTCATCGTTGGTACCCTCTTTATATTTAAAATGCGCTGCCAGTCCTTTTTCGGCAATTTCATTCATTCGCTTACTCCGTATTTGTATTTCTACCCATTTGCCCTGTGGCCCCATTACGGTAGTATGCAGGGCTTCATAGCCATTATTTTTGGGGTTGCTCAGCCAGTCTCGCATTCTTTCAGGGGCGGGATTATATTCATCGGTTATCAGTGAGTAAACCTTCCAGCAATCTTCTTTTTCTTTTTCCAGGGGCGAGTCTATGATGATGCGGATGGCAAATAAGTCATACACTTCTTCAAAAGCCACTTCCTTTTTTTTGATTTTAGTCCAGATCGAGTGGATGCTTTTGGGTCTGCCATATATTTCGAATTCAAAGCCCGCAGCATCAATCTTTTCTTTCAGCGGCCGGATAAATTCATTGATATAGCGGGTTCTTTCGCGTTTGGTTTCTGATAATTTGCGCGCAATCTCTTTGTAGTTTTCCGGCTCCATGTATTTCATGGAGAGGTCTTCTAGTTCGGTTTTGATATTATATAATCCCATGCGATGGGCAAGGGGCGCATACACCCAAATGGTTTCCGAAGCAATTTTCAGTTGCTTCTCCCTTTTCATATGCTCCAGTGTGCGCATATTATGGAGTCGGTCGGCCAGCTTAATTAATATAACCCGCGGATCATCGGTTAGGGTGAGGAGAATTTTTTTAAAGTTTTCGGCTTGCAAGCTGGTATTGGTATCCATTACTGTGGAAATCTTGGTAAGTCCATCCACAATTTTGGCAATCTCGGTACCAAATTCCTGTTCTACATCTTCCAGGGTAAGGTCGGTATCTTCTACGGTGTCGTGCAAGAGGGCGCAGATGGTGCTTCTAACGCCCAGCCCTATTTCTTCCACACAAATCATGGCAACGGCAATGGGATGAAGGATATAGGGTTCACCGCTTTTGCGGCGCATGGTTTTATGGGCTTCGGCTGCCATTTCAAATGCAAGCCGCACCAGTTCGCGATCACCCTTTTTTAATTTTGGCCGCAAGCCACGCATGAGGGCACGATAATACCGTACAATCTCTTTTTTTTCCTGTTCGGCATCCAGATTGTATACCGGCAATCCCTCTTTGGTAAGTATTTCCTGTGCAGTTTCCATGCGTGCACAAATATACTAAAAAGCCAGGCTATCTACCGCTGAAAGCTGATGCTCACAGGCAGAGGGATGATAATTTTTCTGCTATTCCTTTTACCTGCTTTCAGTTGGTTACCTTTGTGGGGATGGCGAGCAATTCAACCCCTTCCGGAACCATTACCCTAAGTCTCTGGAAAAAATTATATGTTTTTGTGAAACCCTACCGAAAAGCTTGGTATGGGAGTTGGGTGCTGGCTATCTGTATGGCAATGGCTGCGCCGGTTCGCCCCTACCTTATTCAGGTAACCCTAGATAAGGCGATGGGTAAAACTATTCACTGGCCACAATGGATTTCCGATAAGTGGCAATACCCTTTTGCACAGGATGCCGTTACATTTATTGTGATGGTTACGGTGTTTCAGCTGCTATTCTTGCTGATGGAAACCTCGGTACGATTTCTGTTTTCCTTTACTACCTCCCGGCTGGGACAATGGGTGGTAAACGATCTACGGCAGGCCGTGTATAAAAAAGTAGTGAATCTCGAATTGCGCCAGTTCGACAAAACACCGATAGGAACCCTCACTACCCGAACCATCAATGATATAGAGAGTATCAACGATGTTTTTTCCGATGGACTGATTCCCATCATAGCCGACCTGCTCACCATCCTGATTACCTTGGCCACCATGTTTTGGATCAACTGGAAGCTTACGCTGATTAGTTTAGTGCCCTTTCCCATTATGTTGGTAGCAACTTATTATTTTAAGGAGAGCGTAAACAAAAGTTTTATGCAGGTGCGCAATGCGGTAGCCGAATTGAATGCATTTGTGCAGGAACATATTACGGGTATGCAGGTGGTACAGGCTTTTTCGGCTGAGGAAAGGGAGATGGAAAAATTTTCGGCCATCAATGCCCGTCACCGCGAAGCGAATGTTCGGGCCATTTTTGCGTATTCCGTATTTTTTCCGGTGGTAGAAGTGGTGCTGGCGCTTAGTACCGGTTTATTGGTATGGTGGGTTTCGGGTGGAGTGGCCGAAGCCGGTTTGTTGGTTTCCTTTATCTTGTATCTCAACCAGATTTTTCGTCCCCTGCGGGTGATAGCCGATAAATTTAATGTGTTGCAGATGGGGATGATTGCTGCAGAGCGGGTAATGAAAGTATTGGATAATCCGGATACCACCCCCGCTGATATTGCCCAGGCCTATCAGCCCAATAAGGTGGAAGGAACCATCGAATTTCGGGACGTATATTTTGGATATGATGAACATCGAGATGTGCTGAAAAATATCAGTTTCACGGTACCTGCCGGCACTACGGTGGCATTGGTAGGGCATACCGGTAGCGGAAAAAGCAGCATCATCAGTTTAATCAACCGCCTATATCCCTTGCACCGGGGTAATATTTTGCTGGATGGGGTTGATATAAATGACTATGAGCTGGCACTGCTTCGGAAAAATATTGGGGTAGTGTTGCAGGATGTTTTTTTATTCTCAGGAACCATTGCCGACAATATCACCCTTCGAAATCCTGCCATCACCCGCGAACAGGTGGTTGAAGCAGCTACTTTAATTGGCGTGCATGATTTTATCAGCCAACTGCCTGGCGGTTACGATTATTCGGTGATGGAAAGAGGCAATACCCTTAGCTTAGGCCAGCGGCAGTTGATTTCCTTTATCCGGGCCTTATTATATAATCCGGCCGTATTAATTTTAGATGAGGCCACTTCGTCCGTTGATACGGAAAGTGAGCAATTGATAGAACAGGCTATTGATAAATTAATTAGTGGGCGCACTTCCATCATCATCGCACATCGATTAAGTACCATCCAAAAAGCGGATCAAATAATTGTATTATCCAATGGGGTAATTCAGCAAATGGGTACCCATGAAAGCCTGCTAGCTGCCGGAGGAATGTACAAGGAGCTGTATTCGAAGCAATTTCAAGAGACAACCACATAATAAATTGATAATTAGCACTTTGTGTAATTATTGGGCAGTCACCTCTTTTTTTCGTAAATTATAATTTACATGAGTTAGCAACCAAAAAGGGCGGCAGTCTCCTCCGGACCTTAGATGGCAAAGAAGTTTTGCACTTTTTTCAGTTTTCAGTCCGGCTTTTCCACGCATCCCCCTATCTTTGCCGCAAATTCAAAAACAGGTATGGTGTTCAGAAGCATGAAATATTGTCTGGTAGCGGTTTTGAGCCTTTTTTTATTGATGATTGCCCCATCCCTCCCTGCTCAGGAAAATCATGAGGCGGCTTCCCATGAAAATGCGGGTGAAAAGAAGAAAGATTTTGATGCAGCGGAAGTGATTTTTGGACACATTCTGGATAATCATGAGTTTCACCTCACAGAATACCACGATGCTGCCGGTAATCTCCATCCAATTTCCATTCCACTTCCTATTATTATTTATTCTCAGCAACGCGGATTGAGTGTATTTATGTCATCTCGTTTCGAGCATGGCCATGCCACTTACAATGGATATCAATTGAAGGAGGAAAAAATTGAAGCCGTTCGCGAAGATGGATCTATTGACGAAGGAGTAAAACTGATTGATTTATCCATTACCAGAAATGTTGCCCAGATGTTGATTGCTTTGGCAATATTGGTATGGTTGATGGTATCCATTGCCAATTCTTATAAATCTGGTTTAGGTGTAACCTCAGCGCCTCGGGGCAAGCAAAATTTACTGGAGCCGGTAATTACATTTGTGCGCGATGAGGTAGCTAAGCCGAATCTGGGGCATAAATACGAAAAGTACCTACCCTATTTATTAACTACGTTTTTCTTTATTCTGATTAATAATATTTTCGGTTTGATTCCCGGTACGGCCAACGTTACAGGGAATATTGCATTTACGGTGGTATTGGGATTGATTTCATTTGTGGTGATTCTCTTTAGTACGAACCGTCATTTCTGGGGGCATATTTTTAACCCCCCCGGTGTACCGGGCTTTGTTAAGCCTATTTTGATTTTGGTTGAATTTTTGGGTGTGTTTATTAAGCCCTTTGCATTGATTATTCGTTTGTTTGCGAATATGGTGGCAGGTCATATTATCATCATCTGTTTAATCTCATTGATTTTTATTTTTGGTCAAATGAGTTCGATAGCCGGTTGGGCAACCTCACCGGTGGCGATTGGGTTTACGGTTTTCATATATATGATTGAGGTGTTGGTGGCATTTTTGCAGGCATTTATTTTCACCAACCTCACAGCAGTATTCATTGGAGCAGCTTTTGAGGGAGAACACGATCATTCAGAAGCAGCCCATCACTAAACGTTTTTATTCACTATAAATACAACGATCATGAGTTCGAATTTGATTTTACTGGATGCCTTAGCAAATGCAGGTGGTGCCATTGGTGCTGGTTTAGCTGCTATCGGTGCAGGATTAGGAATTGGTCAAATCGGTAAGGGTGCTGTTGAAAGCATTGCCCGTCAACCGGAAGCCATGAACGACATTCGTGCCAACATGATTCTGGCTGCAGCCTTGGTTGAAGGTGCTGCATTGTTCGGAATTATCGTAGGTTTCCTTGCTATGGTTTTGAAATAATCAATACCCAGCAAAACATTACAACCGCATTCAATGCACAGGGCGGCGAATGCGGTTTCTTTAAAAGATTATTACTGGTAATATAAATCGTACGTTATGAAATTATTGACTCCCGATCCGGGGTTGCTGATATGGACCCTCCTCGCTTTCTTGGTGGTGTTTTATATGCTTAAACTATTATTAAAGGATTGAAAGAGCGTGAGCAGAACATTGGAGAAGCCATTGCAACTGCCGAAAGAGTAAAAGGCGAAATGGCTGCCCTCAAAAATGAAAATGAGGTAATGATGGCCCAGGCTCGTGAAGAACGCAGTCAACTGATGAAAGAAACCCGTGAGCAAACGCAAAAAATGATCAGCGACGCCAAAGACAAAGCCAAAACCGAATACGATCGCATTGTTGCAGAAGCACAGCTCGCCATCAATCAGCAAAAAAATGCTGCCCTTACCGAAGTTAAAAATCAGGTAGGTGCGTTGGTGATTGAAGTGAGTGAAAAAATTCTCCGCAGAGAATTGAGCAATAAATCTGAGCAGGAAAAATATATCAACGAATTAGCCGAAGGAGTGAAACTGAACTAGTATGCCCAATCCACGTTTAGCTGCCCGATATGCCAAAAGTTTGGTAAGCCTTTCCCAAGAACAGGGAAACCTGGAAGCCGTATATGCCGACATGAGTTATTTGTGGGCAGTGTGCAAGCAAAGCCATGAGTTTGTGAATCTGCTGAGAAGTCCCATTATTAAGGCAGATCAGAAAGGTAAAATCATGGATGCAGTAACCCACGGCAAAATTGGTGCCTTAACCGAGGGCTTCATCACTTTGCTGATTAAAAAAGGTCGCGAATCAGATTTACCCGAGATAGCGCATGCTGTTGTTGAGCAATACCACGAAATCAAAGGCATTCACCTAGTAAAACTAACTACCGCTGCTCCGGTAGGGGAGTCGGTGAAACAGTATATTGAGCAAAAAGTTAAAAAGGAGAAAGGATTAGGAACTGTGCAGCTGGAAACAGTGGTTGATGAAAAAATAATCGGCGGATTTATGCTGGAGATGGATAATCAACTGCTGGACGCCAGTATTTTGAGAGACCTGAAAGACATTAAGCGGCAGTTTGATAAAAATTTATTTGTACACAATATCCGCTAAAGCGGGACTTATTATAAACTAACAATTTAAAAGTATATCAATCATGGTAGACATTAAACCTGATGAAATTTCAGCGATTCTGCGTCAGCAGCTGAGCAATTTTAATATAGGCGCCGACCTGGAAGAAGTGGGAACGGTATTGCAGGTAGGGGATGGTATTGCCCGCGTTTATGGATTAAATGGCGTTCGCAGTGGTGAGCTGGTAGAATTTGATAATGGTGTGAAAGCCATTGCCCTCAACCTGGAAGAAGATAATGTAGGGGTGGTATTGATGGGGGAAGGTGCTGGTATTAAAGAAGGTGCCAAAGTGAAGAGAACCGGACAAATCGCTTCTATTAAAGTGGGAGAAGGTGTGGTAGGACGGGTAATTAATACCCTGGGCGAACCCATCGATGGGAAAGGTCCTTTATTAGGTGAATTATACGAAATGCCCTTGGAGCGGAAAGCCCCCGGTGTAATTTATCGTGAGCCGGTTAAAGAGCCACTACAAACTGGTATCAAAGCCATCGATGCCATGATTCCAATTGGACGTGGTCAGCGGGAATTGGTTATCGGCGACCGTCAAACCGGTAAAACGGCCATCTGCGTTGATACCATCATCAACCAAAAAGAATTTTTTGAAGCCGGCAATCCGGTTTATTGTATATACGTAGCCATCGGACAAAAAGCTTCTACCGTTGCCGGGGTTATGAAAACATTAGAAGATAATGGCGCTATGGCATTCACAACCATTGTGTGTGCTTCTGCTTCTGATCCGGCTCCTTTACAGTTCTATGCTCCCTTTGCCGGTGCTGCTATCGGAGAATTCTTCCGTGATACAGGTCGCCCTGCTTTGATTATTTATGATGATCTTTCTAAGCAAGCCGTAGCTTACCGTGAGGTTTCTCTGTTGCTGAGACGGCCACCCGGACGGGAAGCTTACCCTGGTGATGTATTTTATTTGCACAGTCGTTTACTCGAAAGAGCTGCTAAAGTAATTGCCAATGATGATGTGGCTAAGAATATGAACGATTTGCCAGCTTCTATCAAACACCTGGTAAAAGGCGGTGGATCTTTAACGGCCCTTCCAATGATTGAAACGCAGGCGGGTGACGTATCTGCTTATATCCCAACCAACGTAATTTCTATTACCGACGGGCAAATATTCCTCGAGGGTAACCTCTTCAACGCAGGTATCCGTCCGGCTATTAACGTAGGTATCTCGGTAAGCCGCGTAGGTGGTAACGCCCAAATTAAGTCGATGAAAAAGGTAGCAGGTACCTTAAAACTAGATCAGGCCCTATACCGAGAGTTGGAAGCGTTCTCTAAATTCGGGGGTGACTTAGACCCTGCCACTAAGAATGTAATTGATAAGGGTGCCCGTAACGTGGAAATCCTGAAGCAGGCGCAATATTCACCCATGAGTGTAGAAAAACAGGTAGCTATTATTTACCTGGGATCTCAGGGTTTACTGAAAGAAGTTTCTGTTAAAAAAGTGAAGGAATTTGAAGCACAGTTTCTGCTCGAAATGGAAACCAAACTTCCACATGTGTTAGCTGAATTTAAAAAAGGTCAGTTAAATGAGGGAAGTATTGCTGAAATGACTGAACTCGCCAAAGGAATAGCAGCTCATTATAAGTAAGCTTATTGCATTCGCTTTATAAATTTTGAAACCCCGCAATTGCGGGGTTTTTTTTAACAGGTTGCTGCAACAAATGCATACCGGTCACTCAGTATTTTTGGTAGCTTGCAACACTTATTCATCCAGAATGTTATAAAAGGTATGCAGCCACTGGTTAAGATAACAGCGCTCACCAAGCAATTTGGCCATCTCACGGCAGTGGATCATTTGTCTTTTTCGGTAGAACCCGCATCCGTATATGGTTTCTTGGGTCAAAATGGTGCCGGAAAAAGTACTACCATCCGAATGCTTACTGGCTTAATTATGCCCAGTTCTGGTGAAATTGAAATATTCGGTTTGTCCCTTGCCAAACATAAAAAAGAAATTCTTAAACAGATAGGAGCGGTAATTGAAAAGCCGGATGTGTACCAATATCTATCTGCGTACGATAATCTGCAATTGTTTGCCCGACTCAGTGGAATTCGGCCAACCCGAGTTAGTCTGATGGACCAGCTTGCGCAGGTAGGTCTGGCAGATCGTGCCAAGGATAAAGTTGCAGGCTTTTCACAGGGGATGAAGCAGCGACTGGGCATTGCCATCGCACTGGTGCACCAACCCCAATTGATTATTCTGGATGAACCTACCAATGGACTAGATCCGCAGGGCATTGCCGATATCCGGCACCTAATCATTCACTTGCGAACTGAATTGAAAAAAACAGTGATTGTATCTTCTCACCTGTTAAGTGAAATTGAACAGGTAGCCACGCAATTACTGATTATTCACAAAGGTAAAAAAGTTAAAGAGGGGAATGCTTCGGAATTATTCGACCCTGCACAAACGGTAGTTCAGTTGAGCACGGAGCAGAACGAAACTGCATGGGCTGTATTACAAGCCTCTTCTTGGCAGCCTTATCTGCAACGGATTACACCCGAAGGAATTATTTTAAAAGTAGATCGCCGACAGATTCCTGCATTGCATCAGTCGCTGGTACACTTGCAGATACCCCTGATATCATTACAACCCCGGCATTCGCTGGAGGATTATTTTTTACAAGTTACTACCCCTGGATATGTGGACACTCTTTCAAATTGAGGTATATAAAATATTCCGTCGTCCACGAACGTACATTGCATTCGCGGCTATTACCGGCTTGATTGGTATTATACAGTTTGGATTAAAACTGGATGGGGCACAGTATGTAGAATTTATGATGCGGGATATTACTTCTTCTATTACCATCGAAGGAAATATTTTAAACGGATACCAGGTTTGTTATATTGTATTACAGGTATTGCTCGTGCATGTACCTTTACTGATTGCGCTGGTGGCGGCTGATATGATTTCGGGGGAGGCCAATATGGGTACCCTGCGTTTATTGCTTACCAAGCCCATCAGCCGCGATGCATTTTTGGTGGCTAAGTTTATGGCAACCATGGTATATACGTTGCTCTTACTAATCTGGTTAGCTATATTAGCCTTGTTTTTGAACATGTTGATTTTTGGTACCGATGATTTGTTTTTACTCAAGAGCAGTTATGTAGTGCTGTTGAGGGAAAATGATATCTTCTGGAGATATTGCGGCGCTTTTGCTTTTGCTGCCCTTGCCATGAGTACAGTTGCCGCATTGGGCTTTTTATTGAGCCTGTTTGCCAACAATTCTATCGGGCCCATTGTTGCCACTATGAGTATCATTGTTTTTTTAACCATACTCAGTACCCTGAATATTCCCTTATTCAGTTATGTAAAGCCTTATTTATTTACTACCCATATGATTGGGTGGAAAGAATTTTTCGACATTAAGGTGAATGCATCCAATGAAGCCTTATCCGGCACTATACAACATCCTATGCGCATCGTTCAATCGGCGTTGGTATTGTTGGCACATATTGTGTTGTTTCTGTTAATTTCAATATGGGTATTTCGCAAAAAAGATATTCTTAGTTAATTATAGCAGGTTTTATGAAGAAAATAAGTTTGATATGCTTGAGTTGTATGCTGGTTGCGGGTATTCAGGCCCAGGATATGACGCCCCTCGTGCAAAAAGTACGGGCGAAAATTGAGCAGGTAAAAGACTATGTGGCTGTGGGTACCATGAAAACCGATGTGTCTTTTATTAAAGCCCCCATAGGAAAAGTAAAAGTATATTTTAAAAAGCCCGATCTGTTTTCTATTAAAAAAGAAGGTGGAATCTCTTTGTTGCCCAAAGGCGGCGTTTCCATTAATATGAGTTCGTTGATGGCCACCACTTCTTTTGTTGCACTTTCGGCAGGGGAGGCAGTAGTTGACGGAATAAAAACCCGCGTAGTAAAATTGCTGCCCATGAACGAGAACAGTGAAGTGATTTTAACCACTTTGTATATTCAGGAGGCAACCCTATTGGTTTTGAAAGCGGTTACTTCTACCCGCGAAAATGGCACCTACGAAATGACGATGCAATACGGAGCATATCAGCAGTATGGCTTGCCAGATAAAGTGATTTTTAGTTTCAACACCAAAGATTATAAATTGCCCAAGGGCATTACCCTCGAATTTGAGGAAGATACCAAGCCACTTACCGAGGCCGAAAAAATAAAAAACAGAAAAGGGCGGGTAGAAATCAATTATAGCAGTTACACCATTAATCAGGGATTGACAGATGCAGTATTTAAAAAATAATTGCAGGAAATTTTTCCCTTATCGAAGTGTTACACTCCATTTCGTACTAAATTCTGCTCCGGGCAATAAGGTACAAATGCCATCTTTTTCTTCTAATTTTCCAGAAGCAGTAGCGTGATCGGCAATGCCTTGCCAGGGTTCTAAACAAATAAATGGGGCATTGCGGGCACTCCAGATACCAAAATAAGGTGTGTTGGGAAAATGAAAGTCGAGGGCTCTTTTTCCAGTGTGGCTGGCCAGGGTAATCTTGTTCGATTGTAAATTTTTAAAAACCAAGGCATCCCCATAAAATAGTTCGGGATGCAGGGGTAATTGCTGCGTTTGATGAAAGAAGGGTTTCGGTACCGGGTCAATCAAGGCATCAGCAGTTAAGGGATAGATGGGCGCATTTTCCGGCTCAGAAAATTCCAGATAATAATCCGTATAAGAAAGTGCGGGTTCGATTGGTAAGGAAAAAGCCGGATGTGCCCCTAGTGAAAAAAGCAGGGGAGATGTTCCAGTATTTTCAACCAAATAGGTTACCTGCAGGCTTGCTTCCATTAACTGATAGCGAATGGAAAGTTGAAAGGTGAAGGGATACACTTGCAGGGTTTCCGCATCTTCCTGCAATTGAAATAGCAGGGTATCGGCCGTTTGGGTTATGAGTGTGAAATTTTTTTCTCTGGCAAAACCATGCCGGGGTAGGGAATAGGTTTTATTTTGCCAGCTATATTGATTGTTTTTTAGCGTGCCTACGATGGGGAATAATACAGGACTGGTTTTACCCCAAAAACTTGGGTCGCCGCTCCATAAATAGGAAAGCTGATGTGTAAGATGAAACAATTCTTTTAATTCGGCACCCCGGGCAGCTACGCGAATGCGAATCAGCTGATTAGAAATTTCGTACCAGTCGGTCGGCATTATCTTTCGTTTTCTTCAAATCTTTCGTCTACCGAATTAGCAATCATACGCGCACTGATTTTTTTCAGCGGGTTACTACGCATTTCTGCATAGCCCATTCGTTGGCGAAAAATTTCAATGCCTTCAAAAATCGCTGCCATCATAGAGCTAGGGTCGGCTTTGCCTTTACCGGCAATATCAAATGCAGTGCCGTGGTCGGGACTGGTGCGTATAGCGGGTAGCCCTGCTGTATAATTTACGCCCTCCCCAATGGATAAACTTTTAAAGGGAATTAATCCCTGATCGTGGTACATAGCCAATATGCCGTCGAATCTTTCGTGGTGGCCACGGGCAAAAAATCCATCGGCAGCGTAGGGTCCAAACACCAACATCTGTTGACGAGCTTCTTTTAATGCAGGTGACACGATGGATTCTTCTTCTTTACCAATTAAGCCCTGATCACCGGCATGTGGATTTAAACCAAGCACAGCAATACGGGGTTTGGAAATACCGAAATCTTTTTGCAGACTTTGATTTAGTATTGAAAGTTTCGAGCGAAGGGCTTCTTTGGTTACGGCTTTGGCCGCATCTTGCAAGGGGATATGTTCCGATAAAACGCCGATGCGCATATTATCTGAAACCATCATCATCAACACATCCGACACTTGAAAGATGGTTTTAAAGTAGGGGGTATGTCCGGTAAAAGGAAACTGTTCGGAATAAATATTTTTTTTATGCATGGGGGCGGTAACCAATATTTGAATTTGTTTATCCAGCAATGCCTGGGTAGCGGTTTGTAGGGATAGCAGGGCATATTTTCCGCCGGCTTCATTCAACTCACCCGGTTGGATTTCTACTTCCTCTTCCCAGCAATTGAACAGATTTACCTGTTTGGGAAAGGGTCGGTTCAGATCTTTCAGTTGGGTATAATTCAAGGTATGTTCGGGTAACCCTTTGCGATAAAAATTGAGGGCTTTGCTATTGCCAAAAATGAGGGGCGTACAAAAATCCAGCAGGCGGCTGTCGGAGAGGGTTTTTATCAGCAGTTCTATGCCAATACCATTTAAGTCGCCGGTAGTGAAACCAATTACTGGTTTTTGGGTTTCGTTGCTCATGGAAGTAATTTGAGTGTAAAAATACACATTCTGCCTCAGTATATTACCGAATGGAGTTTACAGCATGAATCGGGTTGAAGGGGGCAGCGTAAATGCTGTATTTTTGCCTATGCAGTATACGCTCAAAAAATCGCTGGGCCAGCACTTTCTTAAAAACGATGCAATTTGCCGGCAATTGGTAGAGGTTTGGAAAGAAACCAATGGACCCCGCCTGCTAGAGGTGGGAGCCGGTGGCGGAGCACTTACCCGTTTTTTGCTGAAACTTGAGGGAGTAGATTTTAAAGCGGTAGAGCTGGATGAAGAGAAAGTGGCGTATCTGTTGAAAACCTATCCTGCATTAGAAGGCAAGCTGCTACAGGGGGATATATTGCAACTTCCCTTACCCTTTAGCGAACCATTTACCTTGATGGGCAATTTTCCGTATAATATTTCAACCCAAATTGTTTTTCGGGTACTGGAATGGAAAGAGGTTGTTTCGGTGATGATTGGAATGTTTCAGAAAGAAGTAGCCGAAAGAATTGTTTCTGCTCCCGGCAGCCGGGTGTATGGAATTTTAAGTGTGCTGGTGCAAGCTTATTACGAAGCGGAGTATTTATTTGATGTGGGTCCAGAATGTTTTCAGCCTCCGCCTAAAGTTATGAGTGGGGTAATTCGTTTGAAGCGTAAAACGCAGGAACTACCCGTTAAATCGGAGAGGGCTTTGTGGGTATTGGTGAAAACAGCTTTTAACCAGCGCAGAAAAATGCTGCGCAATGCGGTGAAAAGTTTGTTTGACGAATCTGTGTTGCAAGATTCGATTTTTGATAAAAGAGCCGAACAATTATCGGTAGCAGATTTTGCCCGACTAACATTTTTAATGAAATAATTGAATCAATCAGATACATGGCACCTATTGTATTAATTACGGCTCCCGCTCATCCCTGTTTGCAGGAGGCATTAGAAAGGGCAGGCTATGCAATTGAGCAACAGCTGCGACCAACCAATGATTGGCTGATGCAGCATATGCATCGGTTTACGGGCATGGTGGTATCTACCCAACCAAAAATAGACCGAACCGTTTTAGATGCTGCCAACCAACTCAAATGGATTGCCCGTTTAGGAAGTGGCATGGAGCATATTGATACAACTTATGCGGCTTTGAAGGGAATCAATTGTGTAAGCAGTGCCGAAGGAAACTGTGGTGCGGTGGGGGAACATGTATTGGGTATGTTGTTGAATTTACTCAAGTGCATGCAATGGAGTGCCGAAGAAGTGAAGGAAGGTAAATGGATTCGTGACATGCAAAGAGGGCAGGAGTTAAGTGGTAAAACGGTGGGCATAATTGGATATGGACATACCGGTGCTGCTTTTGCTCGGTTACTTTCTTCATTTGATGTGAAGGTATTGGCACATGATAAGTATGAACATGGATTTGCGAATGCTTATGTGCGGGAAGCTTCGCTGGAGCAAATACAACAAAATGCACAGGTGGTGAGTTTACATCTCCCGCTTACTGCCGAAACCCATCATTATGCAGATGCAGGCTTTTTTGGGGCTTTGCAACAGCAACCCTATTTCTTGAATTCCGCCAGAGGAGGGCTGGTAAATACACCAGATTTATGTGCAGCCCTTCAGCAGCAACAAATTTGCGCTGCCGGTTTAGATGTGTTGGAAAATGAGCAACCCGATACATATACTGAAACAGAAAAAACGTACAGGCAATATTTGCTGCAACATAAACGGGTACTCATCACCCCACATATTGCCGGATATAGTCAGGAAGCTTTTCGCAAAATGGCCGAGGTGATTTTGCGGAAACTGGGCTTGTAGTGAATTGCTTTTATAGCCAAAATTTGGAGGCGTAAATTGGTACATCCACCTATTTTAGGCATGCGTTTTTCGTAAAACACATCAAATGAACTATTAATATATTTTGTAATAGTTTAATATATTAATATTTTTCAACACTTTTAACGTCATTTGAACAGAAAGATTTTTTAACTTTGCGCATTACAACGCCTCAGGCAACTGTGGCGTTGTATTTTTTTCCCCTTACCTAAACGAAAAGCTATGGCAGACGCGAATATGTATGTGACCAAGGAAACCTTTGATAAAATGCGTGAGGAGCTTCACCATATGAAATCGGTAGATCGTCCGGCTTCTTCTCGTGCGATAGCCGAGGCAAGAGAGAAGGGCGATTTAAAAGAGAATGCTGAGTACGATGCTGCCAAGGAGGCGCAGGGTATGTTGGAAGCAAAAATCAAGCAATTAGAGGGAATGATTGCCAATGCAAAAATTGTAGATACCAATTCGATTGATACCAGTAAGGTTACTATTTTAACCAAGGTAACCATTACCAATATGGTTAATAATAAAGTGCTTACTTATCAGATAGTGGGAGAGAAGGAAGCCGACCTAAAGCTGGGAAAAATTTCTGCCGGTTCTCCCATTGGTAAAGGGTTGATGGGAAAAGTTCGGGGTGATATCGCTGATATTCAAGTGCCAACGGGCATGTTAAAGTTCCGAATTGATGATATTACTATTTAATCGGAATGGCTTACTTTTATCCTTCATTTCATTTTCATGACTGTATTTTCTAAAATTATTTCCGGAGCAATTCCGAGTTACCGGATTGCCGAGAGCGAACATTTTTTTGCGTTTCTAGACATTTATCCGCAGGTAGAGGGCCATGTGTTGGTGGTACCAAAAGTTGAGATAGATAAGTTTTTCGATTTGGGGGATACCTATCTCGCTGAGATGTTGGTATTTGCCAAGCCGATTGCCCAGGCCATAGAAAAAGCATTTCCCTGTAATCGTTGTGGCATGATTGTATTGGGCTTAGAGGTTCCGCATGCACATCTTCATTTGCTTCCTATTAATACTGCTTCCGACCTGAATTTCAACCGCAACAAGCTTACGGTTACGCATGGAAAACTGCAGGAGATTCACCAAAAGATTCTGGCTGCGATGGCTGTATAGCAGCTTGTTTATTTGGTTCCGGAAACCCGGTTCGGATGTTGTTTGGTAAAATCTTCCCAGCCGGATAATTTCTTTTTGCCTCCTGTTTGTAGGATGCTGCTTCCTTGGTAGTGGTGACAAAGGGCTACCGACAGGGCGTCGGTTGCATCGTAATAGCGAGGCTGCTCGTCAATTTGTAAAATAGTTTGCAGCATTTTCCACACTTGATCTTTATTGGCATTTCCATTACCAGTGATAGATTGTTTTACTTTTTTGGGAGAGTATTCGGTAACGGGGATTCCGGCTTGCATGGCGGCGGCAATGGCAACTCCCTGGGCACGCCCTAGTTTTAGCATACTTTGTACATTCTTTCCAAAAAACGGAGCTTCAATGGCAAAGGATCCGGGATGATAAAGTCGGATTAATTCAGCTACTTTTTCATGAATCAGGTGCAACCGTTCATAGATATCTTTTACATGAGACAATTTTAGCACATTCATCAGCAATACTTGGGGATTCCCTTTATCTACCTTAAGTAAAGCATATCCCATTAGTAAACTCCCCGGATCGATTCCTAAAATAATGTTCGCCTGTTTCATAGTACCATGAAAATACACTCTTTATTCATGTGGTTAATCGGTTTGCGGGCATAATTTGTTTTCCTTTTTTATTGGGGATACTAAATCAAACTTAGATTATAAGGATACCCAGCTATAGCCTCCCATCTGCTATCTGTTACTGTACCCAACCTTGAAATTCGCAGCCGGCTTTTCTATCTCCCCCGAAACCTCGTTCTTTGCAGTATCAATATGTTTACCCTTCCTCCCAAAGCGAAAAAGGTTATCAATTATGTAGTGGGGCCTCTGCTCTTCTGCTGGCTGGTATATTCTATAACCCTGCAAATCCGTCAGCAACAAAATCTATCGCATTCTCGGGAAGTTATCTGGGAAGCCTTTTCGTGGAAGCATGCCGGCACCTGGCTTTCTGTTTGCGGGTTGATGTTGCTCAATTGGGGGGTAGAATCTTATAAATGGCGTTTATTGGTAAGTGGTCTTGAAAAAATATCCTATCGACGGGCTGTTCGGGCGGTATTTACCGGTCAGGCACTGGCTTTTTCTACCATCAATCGGTTAGGAGAATCTGCTGGTAGGGCTTTATTTCTTTCATCCGGTAATCGTATTCGGGGTGCCATATTATCCGTAGCGGGCAGTATGAGTCAGTTGCTGGTTACGGTTATTGCTGGATGGCTGGCCCTTTTGTATATCATAGTGCTACATCCTGAGATTTCGCTTTTTTCGGGTGAGCATGCGGCTACTTTTGAACGGGGAAGTTTACTTTTTTTTACCGGGGTAGTTGTTCTTCTTTGGGT
>JAPLEI010000059.1:44621-44976 GCA_026391195.1 Bacteroidota bacterium
ATCCTGCTTTGGTTCATCTATTATCATCCGGCAGCCATGGTGGGGGCGCTGGAAAAGATTCCTTGGGTGAAGCAATTCGATTTTTTTCTAGAAAAGCTGGCCGCATTGCCCTCTGCAGGTTTAACAAGAATTTTACTACTTTCTGCCCTCCGGTTCGTTATATATACGGCACAGTATTTATTATTGTTTCAGTTATTTGGTGTTACCCTTACTTGGCTAACGGGGGCGGCATTGGTTTCATTGATGATGTTATTGCTGGCACTGGTTCCAACCATTGCCCTAGCAGAATTGGGCTTTCGGGGGCAGATCAGTTTACGGCTTTTTTCCCTGGTAAGTGCTAATTATGCAGGCATCA
>JAPLEI010000059.1:45008-66209 GCA_026391195.1 Bacteroidota bacterium
TCATGGCCACTGCGGCAGGTATCTGGGTAATCAATCTGATTATTCCGGCATTGGCAGGAAGTTTGCTGGTGTTGGGTATTCGCATCTTCACCAAAAAAAAGAGGTGAGCCATATGAAAAAAGGAGTACTGATTTTATGGTTGCTGGTTGCTGCGGCATTTTCTCCGCAGGGCGAAGAGTTTTGCGGTGGAATACGCAACCTTTCATTCCGCGATGGTGAGCAGGTTGATTTTCAGGTTTACTATACGGTAATTGGCATCTATGTGCATGCAGGAAATGCCCAGTTTACCGTTAAATCCATCACCCATCAACAAAAACCCGCTTATCAGTTTGTAGGCAGCGGGAGTAGTAATTCGGGGTACGACTGGATATTTAAAGTACGCGATCGATATGAATCGATCGTAGATACGGCTACCCTGCAGCCCCTGCAGTTTATCAGAAATATAGAGGAAGGCAGTTTTAAGAAATACGAATACATCACATTCAATCACCAGACTCATTTGGCCACTACAACCGAAAAAATTTATAAAATACCCAACTGTATTCAAGATGTGCTGAGTGCTATTTATTATGCGCGCAATATAAATTTCAATAAGTATAAGCCGGATGATAAGATTCCTTTTTCGATGTTCTTAGACAATGAAGTGTTTAATCTTTATATTAAGTACCAGGGGAAAGAAGTGATCAAAACCCGATATGGTACTTTCAATGCAATCAAGTTTAAACCCTTGTTGGTAAAGGGTACTTTATTTGAGGGTGGCGAAAAAATGACCGTTTGGGTGAGTGATGATGCCAATCACATACCACTAAGGGTGGAAAGTCCTATTGTTATTGGCAGCATCAAAGCCGATATGATGGGATACGGCAACCTGCGATATCCACTTACATCTCTTATTTCGTCTCGAAAATAATCAACCCTTTAGGCAATCTAACAGTTTACCGGTTTGGTTTTTCCGGATCCCCTTTTCTGTGAGCTGCAAATTGCAGCATTCTGTATCTAAATCATGTTCAAAAAACAACCAATAATTTTCTTCAACAGCTTCCTGTAAAAAACATTTTTTTTCCTGCAGGGTAGTATAAGGAAATAAATCGTAGGCCATAATATAAGGTAATCCGATATGGTGAACGGATGGTATCAGATCGGCCATATACACAACGATTTGATTACCGATTTGTATCTGTGGCAACATCATAGCCCTGGTATGCCCTTGCACGATTCGCAGACTAATATGCTCCGAAAAGGGAATGGATGCGAGCCGACCTGTTGGATGCATATCGGGCTCGGGTACCTCTAAAAAATATAATTGTCCGGCTGTTTGCAGGGGTAACAGATTTTCCTTTAGAAAAGAAGCCCGTTCCCGTTCATTGGGCTCAATGGCCCATTGCCAGTGTTGGGGGTTGGTCCAGTATTTTGCATTGGGAAAAGCGGGCAATAGCTGATTATTTTTTCTAATCACGCTTCCCCCGCAATGATCAAAATGTAGGTGGGTATGAATTACATCGGTAATAGCTTCGGGTGCAATGCCCTTTGCGGCCAGTGAGGATGTTAAAGTTTCGGATCCGTGCAAATAATAGTGCGAAAAAAATTTTTCATCTTGTTTATTTCCTACACCGGTATCTATCAAAATTTTTCGGTCACCTTCCTCAACTAGTAAACATCTAACTGCCCAGCTGCATAAATTATGCTCGTCTGCCGGATTCAGCTTCTGCCACATTACTTTGGGTATTACCCCAAACATGGCCCCGCCATCTAACTTAAAATTTCCGGTATCTATGGTACTTAGTTTCATCCGTTAACTAGTTTCTCTTCTTTTTTTTGCGCCTGGCGAGTGAAGTACAGCAGCAGTAATCCTACTACAAAAAAGCTCATTACAATAAGTACCGAATTTCTTTGTGAACCTGTTTGTTCGGTGATAATGCCAAAACCGAACATACCAATGATGATGGCAATTTTTTCCGTTACATCATAAAAGCTGAAAAATGAAGTGGTGTCTTTGGTTTCAGGCATTAGTTTCGAATAAGTACTTCTGCTAAGCGATTGGATGCCTCCCATTACAAATCCAACCAGTACGGCCAGTATATAAAATTGATTGATGCCATTCTTCGGAATTGTATATCCAAAACAACATAGGCCAATCCAAAACAGCACGGTAAGCATCAAGGTGTTTATGTTGCCTATTTTTTTAGAAAGACGGGCGAGTAAAAAAGCACCCGGTATGGCCACGAGCTGAATAATTAATATAGCAACTATCAGGTTAGTAGTTGGAATATTCAGCTCACTCTTTCCATAGAGGGTTGCCGCCAGCATAATTGTTTGAACACCCATATTGTAAAAGAAAAAAGACAGCAAGAATTTTTTTAGCACAGGTAAGTAGGTGAGTTGCTGCCATACTTTTTTTAGTTCCCGATAACCTCCGCTTAAAACTTGCGTATGTTCTACATCAACTAGGGGCTGGCTTTTGGGTAAACGATTTATGGCCATCTGTCCAAATCCCCACCACCAAACACCTACCAGCAGAAACGACCATTGAGAACCCCTTGCGGTGGTCATTCCAAACAAATCAGATTTAAGCACCAGTACAAAGCAAACAATTTGTAAAAGTACACTGCCGATATAGCCCATCATATAACCTCGGGCGCTCACACGGTCTCTGTCTTCCGGTGCTGCAATTTCGGGCAGGTAAGAGTTGTAAAAAACAAAGCTGCTCCAAAATCCGATGCAGGCAATTATCATACATGTTAATCCAAATGCCAGGTTGCTGCTATTGTAAAAGAATAAGGCACTGCATCCGAAACTTCCCAGGGTACAGAAAAAGCGGAGAAACTTTCGCTTATTTCCCCTTGAATCTGCAATAGAAGATAATACGGGCGATAAAATGGCTACCACTATAAAGGCTACTGCCAAGGCATAGTTGTACAGGGAAGTGTTTACATATTCGCGGCCAAATAGCCGAACAGTGTCCACCGGTGTATTTTCATTTCCATCTCCGGTAATGCTTTCAAAATAAGCAGGAAAAATAGTGGAAGTAATTACCAGGTTGTACACGCTGTTGGCCCAATCGTACATAGCCCAGCCATTGATTACTTTCTTGGAAGCTGTTTGCATAGTTCATCCTAATTTAAAAATAGGAAAGCTGCCTGCAGATACCATCGCAGTAACCGGGCAACCAACCCAACTGATTTTTAAATATAATGAAATAATACCAGTACGAGCAAAACGGCCCCTACAATCACCCGATACCAGCCGAAGAGGCGAAATCCATGTTTTTGTAAAAAACCGATAAAAAATTTGATGGCTATCATCGCTACCACAAAGGCAACGATATTTCCTACCAGCAACAATTGCAGGTTATGTGCATCGGTTAGTAATGCCGGATTTTCTTTCCAGGCCTTTAACAATTTATATCCAGTGGCAGCGGCCATCGTGGGAACTGCGAGAAAAAAAGAAAATTCAGCTGCCAGATTTCTGGTCATTTGCTGCTGCATACCTCCAATAATGCTGGCCGCACTTCGGCTGGTTCCGGGTACCATAGCTAGGCATTGCCAAATGCCCGTCATAAATGCTCTCCGGTAACTGATATCTTTTTCTTCGGTAATTGGATGGGTACTATTGAAAAACTTGTCTATAAATAAAAGAACAATTCCTCCGATAAGCATCGTAATGGCAACGGTAAGTGGACTTTCCAGCAGTGCATCTATCTTTTTAGAAAAAATAAATCCTAATACCAATGCCGGAATTACTGCAATAATCAGTTTGAGGTAAAAATCAAATTTGTTCAGCGGAAAAAATTTCTTTCGATATAATACTACCACCGAAAGGATGGCCCCCAACTGGATACATATTTCGAAAAGCTTGGTAAATTCATCTTGCGCAATACCTAGCAACGAGCTGGTGATAATCATATGTCCGGTAGAAGAAATAGGCAAAAATTCAGTTAACCCTTCTACGATGGCTATCAAAATACTTTGAAAAAAAGTCATGGTTGATAATTATGCGTTTTACTCCGAAAGTGGAGATTTAAAGTTAGTTGATTTGGGAAATAGTAGATGCATAAAAAAAGCGGTGATTCCACCTCTCTATTCAATTTATCCTTCCGTTTGCCGGGGCTTTTTAAAGATGGCATAGATTTCAATCAATAAACCAGCTACAATAAGTATCGGGGCAATGGTAATGCGGGTTTTGCTGTAAACCAGGTTGGTATCAAAATTATTGGGGTCTGGATTTTTACCTCCCGACATTAAAAACATGCCCAGGGCGATTACTACCCCGCCTATAATCATCCAGGTAAAGTTTTCTTTACTGAAAAGGGGAGCTGAGTTGGTGGTTTTCAGGTTGCTCATGTGCGTAGTTTTTAGCTATGTGTTAGATACAAATGTAATCAATCCCGCGACTAATACAAATCGTCGAGTTTCATTTTTAGATATTTTAGTACACTGCGGTGGGTGCTAAATACAGAAATGCCCACACCCAGTACCGTAAGCCCCCCAAAGAGTAATAAATTCAATTGGATGCTGCGGATGGCTTTTAGTTCCGGTACGCGGCTTTCGGCCCAGCCAATGATGATGAGTAGCAAAAAGATAGCGATTCCCGAGCTGATGAGTCCATTAATCAATGCCCGAATGTTGAGGGGGCGTGAAATAAAGCCTCTGGTGGCCCCTACCATTTGCATGGTTTTAATAATAAATCGGTTGCTGAACATGGCCAGCCGGATGGTATTATCAATACTAAAAATTACAATCACGCATAAAATAACGGCAATCACAAGGAATAGCAGTCCTATTTTTGAAGCTCGCTCATTCAGGTTCGATACGAGATTTTGCGGGTATTGCAAATCGGTAATTTGGTCGCCATATGCCTGCATCAGTTGGGCAGATATCGTTCGTAAGCTATCCTGATTCACATAATCGGATTTTGCATAAAAATCGATGCTTTCGGGTAAGGGATTTACATCTAATATTTTTGCCCAGTCTTCATTGTTTTCCTTATTCCAGATGGCTTTGGCCGATTCTTTATCTACGTAGGTAACATTTTTCGCATAGGGCTGGCTGCTGATAAATGCCTGAATTTGACCAATGGTATCTTTATTCAAGGTTCTCAGGTAGGCACTGATGCGAATATCTTCTTTAAATGCATTACCCACTGATTGGATATTCAGAAAGAACCATCCCATAATACCCATGATGAGCAATACCAGCGACACGCCAATAATGGAGTAGATAAAATTGGGTTTGCTCCTTTTTAGCGATGAGGAACCGGCTGCAGGCATAATTCAGGATTAACAGGTTAACAATGGATTGCTTTTTTCAGGGGCTATCCGGTTGCAAATGTACTGTTTTGTAGGCTAATGACGTACATTTGCAGCCATCTGGAAAGGCAATTTGACCCCTGTAAATTAAGCCATTGATGGGGGGTTAGGGGGTTAAAAATTTGTTAGTATTTACAACAGGCTTTCCCCAACAGGGTAGAGAAGGATTTTGCCGGCTTGCAGATGGGTATCACTTGTATTGAAAAAGCCACTGGCTGTTGAATAATATATTATGGAATACAATTTTCGATCGATTGAAAAAAAATGGCAGGCCCACTGGCGGTCTTCCGGAGTTTATCAAGTAAGCAATCAATCTACCCGCCCCAAATATTATGTGCTGGATATGTTTCCCTACCCCAGTGGTGCGGGATTGCATGTAGGTCACCCCCTGGGCTATATTGCCTCCGATATTTTTAGTCGCTATAAAAGATTACATGGATTTAATGTACTGCACCCAATGGGCTATGACGCGTTTGGATTACCGGCCGAGCAATATGCTATTGAACATGGGGTTCACCCAGACAGCAGTACGCGAAAAAATATTGACACTTTTCGTGCTCAGCTAGATAATATTGGATTTTGTTACGACTGGAACCGAGAAGTGCGCACCTGTGAACCTGAATACTATCAATTTACCCAATGGATTTTTTTACAACTATTCAATAGTTTTTATAACCGAACTAAGCAAAAGGCGCAGCCCATCTTATTGCTGAAAGAAATATTTGCACAGGAAGGGAACCAATCGCATGTTTGTCCGGCTGATGAGGATTTGCATTTTACGGCAGCCGAGTGGACGGTTTTTTCCGAAAAAGAGCAGGAAGATATTTTGATGAAATATCGGCTGGCATTTTGTGGGTATGGCGAAGTGAACTGGTGTGAGGCATTGGGAACGGTGCTGGCGAATGATGAAGTAGTTAATGGCGTAAGCGAAAGAGGCGGACATCCAGTAGTGAAAAAAATGTTGCGCCAGTGGTATTTGCGGATAACCGAATATGCCGATCGTTTACTAGAAGGATTAGAGACCATTGATTTTTCGGATGCCATGAAGGAAATGCAATCTAACTGGATTGGAAAATCCTATGGTGCCGAAATCAGTTTTGCTTTGGCATCGGGTGATCAGCCGATTGAAGAAACCTTAACGGTATATACTACGCGCCCGGATACCATTTTCGGTGTTGATTTTATGGTGGTAGCGCCAGAACATCCGGCGATTGAAAAATTAATTACATCGGATACCCGTGTTTCCGTAGAAAATTATATCAGCTATGTAAAAAGCAGGAGCGATCGGGAGCGGCAGGCTGAGAAAAAAATTAGTGGTTGCTTTAGTGGGGGTTATGCGATACATCCCTTTACCGGCAAAAAAATTCCAGTATGGATTGCCGAGTATGTATTGATTGGATATGGTACCGGAGCAATTATGGGTGTACCCTGTGGAGATGATCGCGATTTTCGTTTTGCACAACATTCTACAATTCCCATTACCAATATTATTGGAGAGCATTTTAATGGTACTGCTGCCAATGCTACCAAGGACGCCGTTTTGCAGGAGAGTGATTTTTTAAATGGCATTGTTATGCGCGATGCGATTCCGCTGGTATTGCAAAAGATTACCACAATGGGCATTGGCAGGAAGAAAGTAAATTATAAAATGCGCGATGCCTCCTTTAGCCGGCAACGATATTGGGGCGAGCCTTTTCCTATCCGCTGGGATAATGGAATCGCAAGACCATTAGACGCAGCTCAATTGCCGCTTTTATTGCCCCAGGTAGAAACCTATCAACCCGGTCCCGATGGAGAAGGCCCCCTTGCCAATATTCCCGAATGGGTAAACGAGCAATACGAAACCAATACCATGCCGGGTTATGCAGGCAGTAGCTGGTATTTTTTGCGGTATATGGATCCACACAATCGCGAAACTTTTTGCAGTCGCGAAGCCAGCGACTATTGGAATCAAGTTGATTTATACATCGGAGGTACCGAGCATGCAGTAGGACATTTATTGTATAGCCGTTTCTGGACCAAAGTAATGTTCGACCTCGGCCATATCGGATTTCAGGAGCCCTTCAAAAAGTTATTGAATCAGGGAATGATTCAGGGCAGCAGTCGGTTTATGTATCGCCTGTTATTAACAGCAGATAAAAAAGTAATCGAGCATTTTACAGCCAATATCATGGTATCGAATGGCTACCGCACAGGCTATGAGTCGGGTAGTTTGGGAATGAAAGCCTTGCTAGATATTGTTCAGCAACAGGTACCAGATACAATTTTTGATGCATCTGCCGACGGCATTTTATTTCAGCCGATTCATGTGGATGTAAATTTTGTGGATGGGTTCGAATTAAATATGGCTGCTTTACAAACCTGGAGAAATGGGGAATATGCAGCGGCTGCCTTTGTGTTGGAGGATGGAAAATATACTTGTGGGGCAGAGGTAGAGAAAATGTCGAAATCGAAATTCAATACCGTAAATCCGGATGAACTGGTAGAGAAATATGGCGCTGACACATTCCGGATGTATGAGATGTTTTTAGGCCCTGTAGATCAGAGTAAACCCTGGGATACCAAGGGGATTGAAGGGGTGCATCGGTTTGTAAAAAAATTATGGCGCTTGTTTTTTGATGAGCAAAAAGGAAGTCTACTTACACAGCAAGCTCCTACTGCAGCGGAGTTAAAAGTGCTGCACAAGACCATCAAAAAGATTGCCGACGACACGGAGCGCTTTAGTTTTAATACGGCGGTAAGTACATTTATGATTGCCGTGAATGAGTTGAGCGATTTGCAATGCCATTCAGCCGCTATTCTCGAGCCTTTTTTGATTTTGCTTACACCTTATGCGCCTCATGTGAGTGAGGAGTTGTGGAGTGTGTTGGGGCATACCGATTCTATTCTGGATGCCTCTTTTCCGATTTTTGAAGCGCAGTACGTAGCAGAATCTGCTAAGGAATATCCGGTGAGTGTAAATGGAAAAGTGCGGGCAAATATTTTAATTAATCTGGATGCCTCTGAAGCAGAGGTGCAGGAAATGGTGATGCAGCATCCTATGATTATTAAATGGATGGAAGACAAGCCAATGAAGAAATTTATTTTTGTAAAAGGCAGGATGGTAAATGTGGTTGTATAAAGCTATTCAGCAGTTGGCTCAATAATTTTTCTATGCAAATAATTTTACCTCCGGTAACTGTGTGTTATCCTGTGATACCCTATCAACGAGGGATAACGCGAATTCAGCGCTGGGATTTATCAGAGAACTATACTGCATTAACCTCCGAAATTTTTACCAACCTTTCTGCTTTTACAGATTTTATAGAACAAAAGTTACAAAACGAAGAAGCAGATTTTGGAATTGGTGGGTATAACGAATTACGCGGCATCTATGCACGCAGTGGTGTTTTTGGAACGTCCGATTCGCCCGAAGAGCCAAGGCGATTGCATCTGGGGGTTGATATCTGGGGACCAGCCCTTACCCCTGTTTATGCGGTGTATGATGGGGTAATCCATAGTCAGGCTTTTCATCCCGAATTGGGTAACTATGGGGGTGTAGTAATTTTACAGCATAGCTATCAGGGAAATCATTTTTATACTTTATACGGACACCTAACGGAACAAAGCGTTCATCAATTTCAGCCGGGAGAAACCATTCAAGGTGGAGCGGTGGTGGGTGCTTTCGGTAATCCTGCCGAAAATGGTGGTTGGCCGCCACACTTGCATTTTCAGTGTATGCTTTCTATGGAAAATTGGGTGGGCGATTATCCCGGGGTTTGCAAATGGAGCGAGCGGGATAAATATTTACAAAATTGTCCGGATCCGGCGCTGATGCTTCGGTGGGGTTAAGCAAAAGGGGAAGTACAAATTTCTATCCAAGTACACCGTTCCGTTGCTTTTTTATCGAAAATTGTCAGTGTAATATCTATTTTTACGGTAATTTGGATAGTATACTGACAAAATTCTATATTTCAGAGGTAAAGCGATGAATTTCATACCTCATTTACTTTGAATTTTAATGGGCAGTAAAAGTAAAAACTTATCACATTTAAAAATACGATTTCAATCTGTCTAAACAGAATACAAGTAGATTTTTATTATCCAATGGAGTAGCTGATTTAAAAGCAACTAATTAAAATGATTCCAGAAATCTTTAAGCGGCATGGCCTATTTTTTTTAATATCAATTTTCTTTATCCAAAATTCCTTTTGCCAACTACATTCAAGTGACACTATTTTTCTTAAAAGGGGCAATGTTTCAAATAGTTTTCATCGCGTTTTTGTATTAAACAATTTCTCAACGTATCATACTCAATTGTTTCAAAACATGCAAAAGGATTCAGTGCATATTGCTGAAGTTAATGCCATTTTAAATGCCGGGTTATCAAACAAAAAAGTACCAATGCTTTCTAATTTATTATTAGGAGAATGGATGAGTTTACATAGTTATAAAGGGAAATTATATGCTTATAGTCCGTCCGAGCCCTATATTAATTCATATATGAATCTCACAGATAGCTCAATTGAAATTAACGATTTTAGTGACGGCATAATTCCAATGCGAATTACAGAAATTGCAAAAACAAAAAATTATGGAATTGTTTTTATAGTTAAAGGATTATATGAGTATACCAGACAAGTAACATTTTACTTTTTAAATAAAGAAATGGACCTGGCTCTTGTAGAAACCACGAATCAAGCAAAAGAAAAAAGGTATGAAATAATGGCAACTAAAAATAAAATATTTCATATGCCCATTATAGTAAATGACTGCCTTACTAGTAGGGTTGGAGAATGGCAATTTGATAAAATTGATTATCGTAAAATTTTAAATAGCAGAGAGATAGTTAACTAGTGTTTTTCTCCCACTATACATTTTTCTTTAATCTCATGAAAATCATCATGTGCCTTGGTAATCAACGAGGTTAATTCTTTGTCAGACTTTTTAGCCTTAACTGCTGCTTCAACAGCTTCGCAACTAGCTACCAATTTTTTTAAGATCGGTTTTGCAATGGCTGCATCATATCCTTTTGGAATTGGAGCAGATTCCCAGGCCTTGGCTTTACTAGTTAAATTAGCTGCATTTTCTTTAGTAGGATTTAAATTTCCTTCTTCGGCTGGGTGAAATGTTTTACTCATTACTGAATGAAATTCTTCCATTTGTTTCCATGCTGGTTTTTGTGCAATGCCTGATACAGATAAAAAAACAGTCAGGATAAATAAAGTTAATTGCTTCATAATGTTTCACGTTTAATTGTACAAAGGTAATAATAATAGATAGTATATGTTTCTAAGTTCTTCATAGAAGCTGTTATTTCCCTAACCCATCCGTAACCGCTGAATCATACACTTTAGATCCTTGCTCATTTTTTTGAGCAATTCGCAACATTGCGCGGGCAATATGTTCGGCCTGGATGGGAGCATATTTCTTAAGCGAGCCAATAAACAGCGGAGACAATATTGAGAATATTGCCAAACCTATCTTTTCTCCTGTTCGCGATTCTTTGCGGGGTCCGGCAATAAAAGAGGGACGGAAAATATACAGGCTTTTATAACCAATCGATTGCAAGGCATTTTCTAACTCGCCTTTTACCCGGCTATAAAAAATAGATGATTTCGCATCAGCCCCCATAGCGGATACCAGCAGAAATTGTTGCGAGCCTCCCCGATATTGTATTTGAGCTAGTTGCAGCGGATAGTCATGATCTACTCGCCGAAAAGCTTCCTGCGACCCGGCTTTTTTAATGGTAGTACCTAAACAGCAAAATACTTCCTCCGCAGCTACCGGTTCTTGCAGGGTTTCCCAATCCACCACTATTTCCTTCAATTTGGGATGGGTAAGTCCCGAACTTTTTCTAACATAGGCAATTACGGTACTATATTCAGGTGACTCCAGTAAGAGATTGAGCAGATAGCCGCCGGTTAATCCGGATGCGCCTGCAATAAGGGCTGTTTTATTCATGCGGGAGTTATTTTCTCAAAGGTAGGTTGAATTCTATTTAGTAATTTTGAGGGGTATGCCCGATTTACCCTTGCATAATCCCGAAGCGAGTAATAACCCTGTAGAGCAGGAGTTTGAGAATGCCATTCGGCCCCGTGAAATAGATGATTTTTCGGGGCAGCCCCAGTTGGTTGAAAACCTGATTATTTTTATTAAGGCCGCCAAATTACGTGGCGAAGCACTTGATCATGTGTTGTTTCATGGTCCACCCGGATTGGGCAAAACTACCCTGAGCCGTATTGTGGCCAATGAGCTGGGCGTAAATATTCGGGAAACTTCCGGACCGGTTATAGAAAAGCCCGGAGACCTTGCCGGTTTATTAACCAACCTGCAGCCTAATGATGTGTTGTTTATTGATGAAATTCATCGGTTGAGCACCGTAGTTGAAGAATACCTGTATGCGGCCATGGAAGATTTTCGCATTGATATTATGATTGATTCAGGGCCTAATGCACGCAGCATTCAAATCAACCTCAATCCTTTTACCCTAGTGGGGGCTACCACCCGCAGTGGTTTGTTAACTGCCCCTTTGTTATCTCGTTTTGGTATTAAATCTCGACTCGAATATTACCAAGCGCCTGTATTGCAACAAATCATTCACCGAAGTGCTGCCATTTTACAAGTGAGCATTTCTTCGGATGCCGCAGGTGAAATCGCTCGCCGCAGCAGGGGAACGCCCCGGATAGCTAATAGTCTGCTACGCCGAGTACGTGATTTTGCGCAGGTATTGAATGATGGAACAATTGATTTAGGGATTACCCAACATGCTCTCAAAGCCCTGCATGTAGACGAGCACGGCCTGGATGAAATGGATAACCGAATACTCGCGGCCATCATAGATAAGTTCAAGGGAGGCCCCGTAGGTATTACTACCATTGCCACAGCAGTAGGAGAAGAATCGGGAACCCTGGAAGAAGTGTATGAGCCCTTTTTAATTCAGGAAGGATTTCTCCAACGTACACCCCGAGGAAGAGAAGCTACTGCCAAAGCGTATCAACACCTGGGTAGGCAAGATAATCGGGGAGGGTTGCAACCAGATTTATTTAATCTATAACTTACTGCATCCGTTAGGGAGCTACCAGTCGGAAACCATTACCGTGAATATTCACGATTTCGATATTGGTATCTTCTTTCAGGTACTTGCGCAGTTTGGCAATATACACATCCATACTGCGGCCATTGAAATAGGTATCGCTGCCCCAGATTTTTTTCAGCGCTCTTTCTCTGGGTAATAAATCGTTTTTATGTTCGGCCAGCATCTTCAACAAATCATTCTCCTTGGGTGATAAAGTAATTTTTTGTTCGCCATGTTTCAGTTCGCGCAGCTTGGGATTGAAATGATAATTGCCCATATCGAATTCGATATTATCATTCACTCGGTTTTCTTCTTCATTTCTTTTTAAGATAGCCCGAATTTTCATCAGTAATACTTCACTGTCGAATGGCTTAGTGATATAATCATCCGCCCCCAACTTATAGCCTTGGATAATATCTTCCTTCATGGTTTTGGCACTCAGAAAAAACAACGGTATATCAGGATCCACATCGCGAATTTCTTCGGCCAGCGTAAATCCATCCATATTTGGCATCATTACGTCTAACAAACACAAATCGTATTTTTCCCGTTGAAAAGCTGCCAGACCTAACCGGCCATCTCGCTCCAAAGTAACATCGAAATCATTCAGCTCTAGGTAGGTTTTTAATACCATGCCCAGGTTGGTGTCATCTTCGCAAAGGAGGATTTTTGTTTTTTTCGCTTCCATAGAAAAAGTTATTTAACGTGAAATAAAGATAAAACAATGCCATTTAGAGTAGTCGCGCTGCAATCTTTTGTTAAAACACACAAATTTGGTGCCAGAAACCCCGATTATACTGCTTAGGGCTTGGTTTGCAATGAACTGTGCCCCAGAGTAGCTTTGTGGAGGCCCGAGAAAATAGGTACTTTTGCATCGAAAAAACTGCTGGTATGCTGCTTACTTCTTCTAATAAGTTTAAAAAATTACTGGTAATTGGCGACCGGGTGTTGATTCGTCCTTCCCGGCCCGATGAAAAAACTTCCAGTGGTTTATTTCTTCCACCTGGGGTACAGGAAAAGGAAAAGGTGCAGCATGGTAAAATCATCAAAACCGGTCCGGGTTATGCCATTCCCATGCCCATAGAAGAGGAGCCATGGAAGTCGGATGATGAGGGTGTGAAATATGTTCCGCTGCAGGCAAAAGAAGGTGATCTGGCAATTTTTTTGGTAAGTGGTGCCACTGAAGTGATGTATGAAGGAGAAAAATATTTTATCGTTCCGCAGGGTGCAATCCTCCTATTGGAGCGGGAAGAAGAATTATAAAATTATTTACCCTACTTATTTTTTCGAAACTCATTTTTGTCGTTTCTGAGAATCGTTTGTTCCTGTTGTAAAAATAAAATAACCTCCTGTACGTCGGCCTGCTCATTTGCAGGGAATGCTTGTAAAATAGCTGATAGTAACATCGGTTGTTCAAGTAGCTGAAGTATTTTTTCTGCTATCCTTTCAAAAACTTTCGGCGAAAGGGGTGGTTGTTGTTTTCGAACACATACATCACAAACCCCGCAATCGGCTGAGGAGGTTTCTCCAAAATACCGCAACAGATAGCGACTTCTGCATGTTGTATTATTTTCAATATAACCTACCATGGCTTTCATACGAACCATCCAGGCATTTTTTCGGGCATGATACTGATCTAAATTGATGTGCAAGAATTCGGCAGTGGCGCGATTAAGTAGGTAATGAATTTGGGGACTGTCTTTCGCCGGCATATAATCTAAAATGCCGAATGCTTGTAATTGTTTTAGCTGTTGCTTAATCTCCTCCGGTGTTGCCCTACAGATACGGGCCAGTTGTGTTTCGTAAACCGATACCCGAAAATCCAGTATACCCGGATAGGTTCGCAACAAAGCTTGCACCAAGTTTGCCGAATCGGGATAGCCCTCTTCGTAGGCTCGCAATTGGGCAGTGTCGCAGGTAAACTGTGCCTGCGCCGGTAAAAAAACCGAGCTGCTGAAACGAAGATGGCCTTCCTGTTCTAACAGTTGCAAGGTATTTACTACCAGTAATACATCGTGCTTAAAACGACTGGCAAAAACTAATAAATCAAAGTCGTGGTAACTGCCTTCACCACTGCCTGCGGGAACTTGTAAAAAAGCAGCGAGATCTTGATAGATTTTTTTTATCGTTTCAATGGGCGGAAATCTTTGTGCGGCGAGCCCAAGTAGGTTATTGATTTGCGTAGGCGTTACCAATAAAATCGCTTCTGCAGACTGTTCATCCCTTCCGGCTCTGCCTGCTTCTTGATAGTAATTTTCTAAACATTCGGGGGCAGCCAAGTGAATAACCAGTCGAACATCCGGTTTGTCTATGCCCATCCCAAATGCATTGGTAGCCACAATTACACGTGTTCTGTTTTGTATCCAAGCTTCCTGTCGTTCGTTTCTCTCTTCCTGGGTAAGTCCTGCATGATAAAAAGTTGCCGAAATAGTATTTTTCTGCAACCATTCTGCTATTTCCCGGGTTTGTTTGCGGGTGTTGCAGTAAACAAGGGTACTGCCCGTTTTTTGCTTCAATAGTTGAATCAGGGAATGATGGATAGATTCGGAAAGCCGGCAATGGTAATGCAGGTTTTTTCTTTCAAAGGAGCCTTTTACCACAGCAGCATTTTTCATGTGCAGCTGCACCAGTATATCTTCCTGAACCGGAGGAGTAGCCGATGCAGTAAGCGCAATCAGGGGAGTATGTGCCGGTAGATATGCTCTGAATTGGGCAATCTTTAAATAGGCGGGCCTGAAATCATAACCCCATTGCGAAACACAGTGTGCCTCATCTATTGCCAATAGTCCTATGTTGATTTGTGATACTGCCTGTAGAAATGTTTCGCTAAGTATACGTTCAGGCGATACATACAAAAAATGGATTTCACCTTCGGCGGCTTGTTGCAGTAGTTGGTCTATTTCTGCATAGCTGAGTCCGCTGTGCAAGGCTGCTGCTGGAATTTTCTTTTGGGTAAGTTGGGCAACCTGATCATTCATCAATGCAATGAGCGGACTAACCACCACACAAATCCCTCCTAATAGTAAGGCAGGAATTTGAAAGCATACGGATTTTCCGCCTCCAGTAGGTAGCAGTGCGAGTGTATCTTTTCCAGCCAATACAGCATCAATAATTTCCAATTGCCCCGGCCTGAACTGTGCATGGTGAAAGTATTTATGTAAAAGGGTTTGGGGTGTATTCATATGGGGCCGGCTTCCGCAATCGATTAGGAAATTAACTAACTAATTTTTTGGCATACAGTCGCAACGAATTAATGGCCAGTACTACATCGCTAAAACCCATAGCCAGTGCACTGATACCCGGACTCAGCCAGCCAATGGCAGCAATAGGTATGGCAACAATATTATAGGCAAAGGCCCAGAATAGATTTTGACGGATGGTGCGATAGGTTTGTTTGCCCAGTGCTAATGCCAGTGGAAGATTTTTTAGCCCATGGTTCATCAAAACCACCTGCGCACTTTGCAGGGCAATATGGGAAGCATCACTGAGCGAAATACCCAGAGTTGCTTTGGCGAGGGCTGGTGCATCGTTGATACCATCTCCCACCATAGCAACGGGAAATTGCTGATTCAGTTTTTCTATTCTTTCTAGTTTCTGTTCTGGGGTATGTTGGCCATACCATTCAGTGATACCCAGCGTTTCTGCAATTTGTTGGCATTTAATATTTCGGTCGCCACTGAGTAAGATGGGTTGATAGCCTGCTGCCTTTAATTGAGCAATTACAGTAGCGGCTTCCGAACGAATTTCATCCACCAAATCTATCCAGCCTATCCATATGCCATTTCTTATTAGGTACACATTGTGCGAGTCGTCTGCTGTAATTGATTTTACCAGTTCGTAAGAGCCAATGGTAAATTCATTGCCGCTTTTGTCGATGGCTTTCATTCCCAAACCTTTGATTTCTTCCAACTGGTTCCAGCGTATTTCATCTTTGCATTTCCATTCGCGTGTGATTGCCAAGGCGAGGGGATGGTTGGAATATTTTTCCAGCGAGTAGCCCCATTTTTTAAAGAGCGCGTCGGCTGCTTCCTGCGTAATTGCTGTTTCGGTTTCTGTTAATTGGGAAAGTGTTTCTTCACGAACATGAAAACCAGCAATGGTAAATCCTCCTGTGGTTAGGGTTCCGGTTTTATCAAATACAATATGTTTGATTTTTTCGAACCATTCCATGCTTTTCGCATTTTTTATCAGCACCCCGTTTTTTGCAGCTCTACCTAAGCCTACAGCAATGGCAGCGGGGGTGGCCAATCCCATTGCACAGGGGCAGGAGATCACCAGCACAGCAATCGCCCTAAGCAGGGAATTGCCAAAGGGTAACTGCATGCCCCAATAATTGATGGCCAAGGTTAGCAGGGCAATGCCCACCACCACCGGCACAAAAATTGCGCTGATTTTATCGGCCAATTGTTGAATGGGTGGTTTTTCTGTTTGAGCATTTTTTACCAGCTGAAGAATATGGGATAGAACTGTTTGAGTGCCTGTGGCAGTTACATAGGCTTTGAGTGTTCCATCGGTAACCACACTTCCACCAATCAGTAGGTCGTTCATTTTTTTATGAACTGGCAAACTTTCACCGCTGATAATTGCTTCATTGATGTCGGCTTCTCCCCATAAAATTTTTGCATCTGCCGGAATTTTTTCACCCGACTTGATTAATAATAAATCCCCCACTTTTAAATGCGCACTATCTACCGGAAAAATATGTTCCTGATGCTGATCATCAAAGGCAATCATATTTGCCATCACTTTTTCATCCTGTGTAAGTTCGCGGATAGCCCGTTGGGTAGAATCTACTGCCCTGTCTTCGAGCCAGTTGCCAAAAAATACCAAGGTAAGAATGGTGGCCGTTGTTTCGTAAAAAAGAAAATCAGGTCCTTTTCCAGCTACAGTGCCATACAAACTATATCCAAAGGAGGCAAGTGCTCCGATGGTGATGAGAACATTCATATTGGGAATGCCTCCGCGCAAAGAATTCCAGGCACTCTTGCCAAAAAATTGCATGCCTACCCATAAAACCGGGAGGGTTATTAGGCATTGAACAATCGGATTCATTAACCAGTGAATATGCACTCCCGGTATCATATGTACCAGTAAGGGGATGGTAAAAATCAGGCAGAAAACAAACCGCTGAAAATGGTTGGTAAATCGAAATCGATTGGTACTGCCGGGGGTGCCTAACTCATTCAATACCTGATAGCCCAGCGATTGAATGCCTGCACTCAGTTCTGCATTAGGAATTTCCGCTGGATTGGAAAAGCTCACTTCCCCCCCAATAAAATTCACCCGAACATGATCCAGTCCCTTTTTTTCTAAATATTGTTGAATCGTGAGGGCACAGTTGGTGCAACTCATGCCGGCCACTTTCCAGTTAACGGTCTCCGTATCTTGCATGGTATTATATTTCAGCCCAAATAATACACAAAGGTACAACAATGGCATCCTCTTACCATTGCTGCCCTTTTTTGCATCCCTAAAATTCAATTACTATTTCTCCATACCTATCTTTGGGGTATGGAAAGGGTTTTTCAGCTTCAGGAATTAGATCAGGTAGTAGCCCAGCTATGGGAAGAAGGGAAAAACCGGCCCGTTTGGGCATTTTTTGCCCCCATGGGAGCGGGAAAAACTACCCTTATTTCCCGACTGAGTAAATGGCTGGGAATAGAGGATTCGGTAAGTAGCCCTACTTTTTCTATCATCAATGAATATGAGCTTCCCGATGGGGAAAGGGTGTGTCATATGGACTGGTACCGCTTAAATGGAGCTGCAGAAGCCGTTCAGGCGGGGGTGGAGGAGCGGATTATTTCGGGTGATCGTTGTTGGATCGAATGGCCCGAGCGCGCCGCTGAGTTGTTGCCGGATGATACCTGGTTTATTACCCTTAGGGCCGATGATGCCGATACCCGGCACATTAAAACCGGCAATCAGTCGTTTTCGTAAACCTTTGGTGAATATCTTACGCCCCGGGTTGTGGTATAAATCAATTATTTTTATATCCAATCAGCAATTCATTTTTCATGGCCCAGAAACCATCGGTAAGTGCCTCCTTTAATTACGAAACCCAGGAGGAAGTGTTAGATGTAAAACCTCAGGGTACCAAATTGCATATTGGTATTCCCAAAGAAACCGCCTTTCAGGAGAACAGAATAGCCCTTACGCCCGATGCCGTTGGGGTATTGGTGATGAATGGCAATCAGGTATCGGTTGAACACAAGGCCGGAGAGGGTAGTCATTTTTCGGATGCCGATTATGCCGAGGCCGGCGCCACTATCATCTACGATCGCGAAGAAATTTTTCGTTGTCCGATTTTAGTTAAGAGTGCTCCTCCCGTGGTGGAAGACATGCCCTTGATTCAGATGAATCAAACTATTATTTCACCGGTTCATTTTTCTGCTTTACAGCGCGAGTTGATTAGCCATATGATGGAAAAAAGAGTTACCGCACTCAGCTTCGAGAATTTTAAAGATGAAAGTGGTACCTATCCGATTGTTCGGAGCATGAGTGAGATTGCCGGTAGTGCGGTGATGTTGATTGCGGGTCAATACCTGAGTAGTTTCAATCAGGGCAAGGGAGTATTGTTAGGAGGCATCAGCGGAATTCCGCCCACCAAAGTGGTGATTATTGGTGCAGGTATCGTAGGAGAATTTGCCACCCGCAATGCATTGGCACTGGGAGCTTCGGTTAAAGTTTTCGATAACAATGTGTATCGATTAAAACAGTTGCAGAATAATTTAGGGCAACGTATATGGACGAGTGTGCTGGAGCCCAAAATTTTAGCCAAGCAACTAAAAACCTGCGAGGTTGCTGTTGGGGCATTGAGTAATGAAGTGGGCAGGGCCCCGGTAGTTGTTACCGAACAAATGGTTGCCGCTATGCGAAGTGGCAGTATCATTATTGATGTTGCTATCGATCGGGGCGGATGTTTTGAAACCAGCGAGTTAACCAGTTACGAAAAACCTACTTTGGTAAAACATGGTGTTATCCATTATGGTGTTCCCAATATTCCCAGTGGATTTGCGCGCACTGCCAGTCAGGCCATCAGCAATGTATTGATGCCGCTGATACTCGAAATCAGCGATGAGGGTGGATTAGAAGAAATGGTATGGCATAAGTTGAATGTTCGAGAGGGGTTATATCTTTTCAAAGGAGCCCTTACTGATTTTTATATCAGTGAGCTTTTTGATTTGAAGTATACCGATTTGAATTTATTAATCGCCAGTCGCCGGTAATTGCTTACTTCATTTCAGCTAGGCTCAGTTGAAAAATGTACACCCCGGTCTTTCAGAAATGTTGTAATCAGTTCATTAGAAATACATTGGCCCAGATGTGCCACTGCCTGACCTTTCCATTCTGCGATGCCTCCCGGATTGTTAAGGGATACCTGATCGGGAAAAGTGCCCAGTGCGAGATGGCGGGTAGCGGTTTGAATACCAACCACAGTTCCCTGATTATTAAATAAAGGTCCTCCACTATGGCCGGGATACCCTGGGGTACTCATTTCAATTCCTTGTTGGGGAAGATATCGGGTAACCATCCCTTCGATGGGAAAAATGGGCGTACTCGGAATTCCTGTTGGGGTCCATTCTATATCATCCTGGGGTTCGTTGTAGCGAAAATTATTGAAGGCCGTAAAGGGGAATCCAATCCGGCAAAGTTGATTACCTGGTCGCACGGTTGTTGATGCAGCAGGGAAAATGGCATGACCCTGGTACAGAATTTTTTCAAATCCATGAAATTTTATCAATGCCAGATCGGCATCGGGATGTTCCCAGCAGGTAAAGCCCGACATACTGTTTACACAATCAACAAACGTGGTTTTCATCTGCACTACCTGGCCGTTGGTGTACCCATATTTTTTTTCCAGTGCTAACTGTTGAGCAGAATGGGTAATAGAACGAAGCTCTTGTTTAAACAACTGGTATTGCTGATTCAATTGTTCTGCCATACCCAACCAACGGGTTACATGTTTACAGGTGAGTGCTTCGGCCTGATTGTTTACGAAAAACAAAGTAGCACTGCTGGCGATTACCTGTTTACTTCCATAGGTTCTCAAAATGGTATTAACCGGACGAGTATAACCGGTAACTTTTTCTATGGCATCTGCAAACATGAATAATTATTGATAGTCGGGTAAGTGAATATGCGCGCTGCAAAATACAGTTTCCTGTGGATCGTTGCTTCCAACCAAGGTAAGTCTGTTTTCTCCCGGTCCGGCACAGAGATTTTTATACAATTCATATCCAGCCCTATCCAGGTTAGCACAAGGTTCATCCAGCAAAATAACGGGTACATCCGAATAAAATGCCTGCGCCAGTTTTAAACGCTGTTTCATACCGCTGCTGAAATAGCGAATTTGTTTGTTGGCAGCTTTTTCCAGGGATACGGCTTCTAATATTTCGGAAATGGATATGCCGGAAAGAAAGGGTTTGAAATGTTGGTGAAACGATAAAAACTCCAGGGCGGTCATTTCTTCTATCAATTCTAGATAGGGGGCAGAGATAGCTACCTGTTTAAAAAAATCTTCCTCTGCCAGTTGGGTAGTTACTTCTTTTGAAACCGAGTGATAAGAAACACTTCCTTCGCTCAGGTGAATGGCTCCGGCGATACATTGGAGCAGGGTACTTTTTCCACTTCCGTTGGGGCCTGTTATTGCGTAAGATTTTCCGGGTTCAAATTGAAATGAGAGATTGCGGAATATCCATTCGCGGTTAAATTTTTTTCCGGCTGCTTGTAGGGAAATACCAACGGGCTTCCTTAAAGAAGTTGGGTGTGGGATAGATATGTATCCGTTGGTTGGCATATGAGAAAAGAAGGAACGAAATAAATTATTCGTCGTCGGTTA
>JAPLEI010000059.1:66222-79171 GCA_026391195.1 Bacteroidota bacterium
GTTACCCCTTTGATGTAGCGTTTGATGATACCTCTGCCGCTCTCTCTCACAAAGGTTACAATTTCATCCCGCTCATCAGTGGCCTGCAATTCTTCTTCAATAAATTCCAGGGCCTGGGTGGTATTAAATCCTTTGTTATAAATGGTACGATATACATCCAAGATATGATTGATCTGGTTGAGGGGGAATCCTCTTCTTTTCAAACCCACGCTGTTTACGCCTCCGTAACTCAGCGGGTTGCGCACGGCTTTAATATAGGGGGGCACGTCTTTACTCACCAAACTACCTCCGGCAATAAAAGTATGTTGTCCGATATTCACAAACTGGTGTACTGCACTCACCCCACCCACAATGGCCCAGTCGCCAATGGTAACGTGACCGGCTACCTGCACACTGTTACTTAAAATACAGTTGTTGCCGATGATGCAGTCGTGGGCAATATGACTATAGGCCATTATCAAACAATTATTTCCTACCACGGTTTTGCCACGGTCGGTGGTACCGCGGTTGATGGTTACAAATTCACGGATGGTAGTATTATCGCCTATTTCAGCGGTGGTTTTTTCGCCGTTATATTTTAAGTCTTGCGGAATGGCTCCTAATACTGCTCCGGGAAATATGCGGCAGTTTTTTCCAATGCGGGTGCCTTCCATAATGGTAACATTACTGCCAATCCAGGTACCCTCACCTATTTTAACATCCCCATGGATAACCGTAAAAGGGTCAATTTTCACATTGGGAGCAATGGAAGCGTTGGGGTCGATATAGGTATAGGGATGCGTCATGTTTGAGTGGTTGTTATGAATAGGGCTTAATCGGGGCGGCGAACAATTTGGGCTACTAGATCGGCTTCGGTGGCAACTTTTCCGCCCACAAAAACGGTTCCCCGCATTTCGCAAATGCCTCTGCGGATGGGGCCGTTCAGTTCCATTTTTAAAACCATGGTATCGCCAGGACGCACCATTTGTTTGAATTTGCAGTTATCGATTTTTAAAAAATAGGTATCGTATTTCCCTTCCGGCATCGAATTGATGCATAAGATTCCGCCGGTTTGTGCCAGGGCTTCAATTTGAATAACACCGGGCATTACAGGGTTTCCGGGAAAATGTCCGGGGAAGAACCATTCGTTGAAGGTTACGTTTTTAATACCAACAATATGGGTATCGGTTAGTTCAACAATCTTATCTACAAATAAAAATGGATGTCGGTGGGGAAGTGTTTTTTCAATTTTATCCAGCGTATATACCGGAGGCAAAGCCGGATCGTACACGGGTACATTTTTCACGTGTTTATTTTTGCGGATGTATTGCTTTATTTTTTTGGCAAATTCAACGTTGGTGCTGTGTCCGGGACGGTTGGCAATGATGCGGGCCTTGATGGGGTAGCCAATCAGGGCGAGGTCGCCAATTACATCCAGCAACTTATGCCGGGCGGGTTCGTTGGGGAACCTCAGTTCGAGGTTGTTCAGGTATCCTTCGCTTTTTACTTCAATTTTATCGCGCTTAAATACTTTGGCAAGGCGACCCATTTCGGCATCAGAAACAGCTTTGTCTACCACTACAATGGCATTGTTAATATCGCCGCCTTTAATCAGGTCGTGCTCTAACAACATTTCCAGTTCGTGTAAGAAACAAAAAGTTCGGCAGGGGGCGATTTCTGTTTTAAAATCTTTGATGGTTTTTAGTCCGGCATGCTGGGTTCCTAAAACAGGACTATTAAAATCAATGAGGGTGGTGAGTTGATAGTCGAGCGCGGGGAGTGCTACCATTTCAACGCGTTTTTCATCGTCGTAGTGGTAAATATTTTCGTCGAGACTATACCAAGCTTTGGCGGCGTCCTGTTCTTCAACGCCTGCATCTTCAATTAGGGCTATGAAGGGGGAAGAACTGCCATCCATGATGGGTACTTCGGGCCCATTTAATTCAATTAAAACATTGTCGATTCCCATGCCTACCATGGAGGCAAGTATATGTTCTACGGTGCTTACTTTAGTATCCCCCATTTGGAGGGTAGTTCCCCGGCTGGTATCGGTAACAAGGTCGCAGTCGGCTTTAATCAGGGGCTGGTTAGGTAAATCAACCCGTTGAAATTGAATCCCAAATCCTGGATGGGCAGGTTTCAGCGTCATATCCACTAAAATGCCGGTATGTAATCCGGTACCGCTGATATGGATAGGTTTATAGAGTGTGTGCTGCTTATCGGGGTTAAATTGATTGTTCATACTGGTTAACTTTTTGAAATGCCATTCCCCTCAAACAGCAGGATAGAGCAGTTCCCGGCTTCTTCCCTAGGGTTAACGCAACAAAGTTTCCGGTAAAAGTACGAATTAAGCCTGTATTCTAAGGGGTTCGGCTTAGGGTTTTGGGTACATATTTGCCAAATCACGTACCAATTTTTCCAATTCGGCTATTCTTTTTTCCAATTCTGGCAGTTGGCGGGTATGGGCTTGTTGGCGCATTGAGGTTGTAAAATCAATTGCCGGATTGCCATGCCAGGTAAGATGAGGCGTTTTCAGGCTTTTGGTAATACCCGATTTGGCACCTACTTTACTTCCGTCTGCAACCTGAATATGGCCAGCAACACCTACCTGGCCACCCATCATTACTTGCTTACCTACCTTGGTGCTGCCGCTGATGCCGGTTTGGGCTGCAATAACGGTTTGCTCGCCAATATCAACATTATGGGCTATTTGAATAAGGTTATCGAGTTTTACTCCCTTGCGTATGATGGTAGAGCCAATCGTAGCCCGGTCGATGGTAACATTAGCGCCGATTTCTACTTGGTCTTCGATGCGTACATTTCCAATTTGGGGTACTTTGCTCAGTGACCCATCGCTTTGGGGAGCATAGCCAAATCCATCACTGCCAATGATACTTCCAGCATGAATGGTTACCTGATTTCCTATGATACAATCGTGATAAACAACTACACCCGGATGCAACACTACCTGATCGCCAATCACCACATTATTACCAACAAATGCTCCTGGAAATATTTTAACCTGATTGCCCAATTGTACATTATCTCCGATATAGGCAAATGCACCAACAAAAACACCCGTACCCATTTTGGCAGTGCTGCTGATATAACTGGGTTGCTGAATGCCCGCTAATGCGGCAGTAGTAAGTTCTTGATATTTACCTAATAAAACAGCAAAGGCACTGTATGCATCCGGAACCCGTATCAGTGTGGCAGAAACCGATTCGGTTAGCGCAAGACTTTCGTTAATAATAATGATGGTTGCACCAGTAGTATATAAATATTGCTCGTATTTAGGATTAGCAAGAAAAGAAAGTTGACCGGAAACCGCTTCTTCAATTTTTCCAAAGCCTTGTACGGTGGCTAGGGCATCGCCCTCCACTTTTCCCTGAATCATCATCGCTATTTGTGAGGCCGTAAATTGCATGGGCAGGGGAGGTTTGGTTGAGATAAAGATAATTTTCTTTTACCGAAATTGGCTGCAGCTATTGGTTAGGGAAGTGTACAAATGTAAAATTTTTTAACGGGGGCGGAAAGATTTTCCTGAATCAGCGCATTTTCAATTCGGGAGATGTCTGTTACGGTTCCATCCTTAAATAAAACCTGTATTCTTTCATCCTTCAGTTGATATAGGGTGTTGGTGGCTTCCCCGGTAAAACATACAAAGGGTAAATCGGCATCATTAATGGGATATTGCTGCAACAACTCTTGTTGTTTTTGTTGCAGGTAGTCGGCAGAAAAGGGCGATGCCTGAATTCGGCAATGAAATAGTTGCCTGTTAAGCAACCGATTACATAATAGGGAAAGGATAGGGTCGCTGTGCTTACTCCAATGCTTGATGGCATGCATGATATCATAATCGTCGAGCGAGCAAAACCGGCTGATATTTTCTTCCGTAAGAGTTGGGTTGGGATGTGCCAGAAAATAATCGAGGGCTGTTAGGGTAGACAATTCCTTATCATTGGGTGAATAAATCGCCCTTACCCTTTCAATAATTTTCACCATCATTTTTTCGGCAGCCAGCACCGTTTTGTGTAAGTAAACCTGCCAGTACATTTGACGGCGGGCAATCAGAAATTTTTCAACGCTGTAAATTCCCTTTTCTTCTACCATTAACTGACCATTCCAAACCGTTAACATTTTTAGAATGCGGTCGTATCCAATTACCCCTTCACTTACGCCAGAAAAAAAGCTGTCTCTGCTTAGGTAATCCATCCGGTCCATATCCAGCTGACCACTAATCAACTGATGAAGAAAAGGCTGATGATACTGGTTGGTAAATATTTCTATGGCCAAATCGAGGGCACCTCCACATTCTTTGTTCAGCATTTGCATAATTGCAAGCGACATAGTTTCGTGGTGTACTCCTTCCAGCACCCGGTTTTCTAATGCATGGGAATAGGGGCCATGACCAATATCATGTAACAGAATCGCACATTTAACGGCAATTTCTTCTTCGGCTGAAATGGCGATTCCTTTGCTTCGAAGTTCGGCCACGGTATTGCCCATCAGGTGATAGGCGCCCAGCGAATGATGCAGCCGGGTATGCACGGCTCCGGGATAAACCATAGAGGCCATCGCCATCTGCTGAATTCTTCTTAAGCGCTGGTAATAAGGATGTTCCAAAATAAAAAATATCAGCGGGTGGCTGATGGTAATAAATCCGTATACCGGGTCGTTGATGATTTTTCTTTTTTCGGGCATCCGTTGTTTTTAAATTGTTAAAACCTTTTGCTGAACAGATGTAAAAGTACAAAGAAGATGGACGTTAGCCGAGAATGGAATAGATTTACTTTATAGGAGAAAGTTAGCACCCTATTACTATTTAAAACTACACTTCATGGCGGAAATTCAGGTTTTGTGGGTAGATGATGAAATTGAGAGTTTGCAGGCGCAGGTAATTTTTTTGCAGCAGAAGGGGTATTCCGTAACCGCTGTATCTAATGGATTTGATGCAATCGAACTGGTAAAAAGCCAATTTTTTGATGTGGTGCTGATGGATGAATCTATGCCGGGAATTTCTGGATTACAAACCATGCAGCAATTAAAAGCAATTAATAAGTTGCTGCCGGTAGTATTAATCACCCGAAATGATACGGAGCGTTTAATGGATGAAGCGATTGGCAGTGAAATTGCCGACTACCTGATAAAACCAGTTAATCCTCAGCAGGTATTACTTAGTTTAAAAAAAATAATCGACAATCGGCGGCTGGTTGCAGAAACTACTACTTCCCAATATCAGCAACAAATGAATCAATTGTTTGCTCAGTTGCACAACAATCCCGATCATCAAACCTGGATGGCGATATACCGGAAACTAGTGTATTGGGAACTGGAAATGGAAAAAAGTGATAGCCCCGAAATGCAGGAAATCTTTTATGCGCAAAAGCAGGAAGCCAATGTGGCTTTTGGAAAGTTTGTAAGTCGGGAATATGCGGGATGGCTAAACCCTCGCAGTTTATCGGCACCGGTAATGAGTCATCACTTGCTTTCATTAAAAGTGTTACCACATTTGCAACCTGGCAAGCCCCTGTTTTGCGTGTTGATTGATAATCTCCGCTTAGATCAGTGGAAGGCGATAGAGCCCTTGCTAGCCGAATCGTTTCGGATTGTTGAAGAAGATAGTTTTTATTCGATATTGCCTACTGCCACCCAATATGCACGCAATGCTATTTTTGCCGGATTGTTGCCGGTAGCCATTCAGCAACAGTTTCCGGAATATTGGAAAAATGATGAGGAGGAGGGTGGCAAAAATCTGCACGAATTATTTTTCTTACAGGCACAATTGAAGCGCCTGAAAAAAGAAAATCTGAGTGTGAGTTATCATAAGATAACGCATCACCAGGAAGGGGTTCAGTTGGCTGCTCAGGTACATAATTTATTACACAATGATCTCAACATCATCGTATACAATTTTGTAGATACCCTTAGCCATGCCCGAACAGAAATGGAAATTTTAAAAGAGCTTGCCGGGGATGAAACCAGTTACCGCAGTTTAACCCGCAGCTGGTTCGAACATAGTCCATTACACCAAGCCCTGAAGAAATTGTCAGAAAAAAATATAACCTTGGTGCTGGCAACCGATCATGGAAGTGTGCGGGTAAAAACGCCGCATAAAGTAATTGGGGATAAACAAACTACCGCCAATTTACGGTATAAGCATGGCAGAAATTTGCAGTATGAAGCAAAGGAAGTGCTGGCTTTCAGAGAACCTGCGGCAGCGGGATTGCCAACTCCTTCGGTAAATTCGAGTTATATTTTCGCCCGGGAAGATGGATTTTTATGTTATCCCAATCATTTTCATCAATATGCACAGTTTTACAAAAACTCCTTTCAGCATGGGGGCATCAGCTTAGAAGAAATGATTATCCCCGTAATCCGTATGGAAAGCCGAGGAAAGTGAAAAACCGGCAATTATACCTAGTAATCTTTTCAGATATGTGGATAAAAGAAAACGCATCACAACCCTGTGCTGGTTAATTTTGAGTAGAAATTGTTGCTCTGATGAAGTATACCCAAGGAACGCTGGATAAATACACTGCTATACTTACCGAATCGGGATACATCATCCGATACGAGCGGGGCACTTTTCAAAGTGGTTGGTGTTTGCTCGAATCTCGGAAAATTGTGGTGCTCAATAAATTTCTCTCCACCGAAGGTCGCATCAGTATCTTGATCGACATTATTCCTCAGATTCCCATCTCGTATGATCAGTTGACTTTAGAATCGCAGAAATTGCTGGATTCAATAGTAAAAAAGGTAGAACACGCTGCCTGATTTCGGGAAATACGTAATCTTTTCCTTTCCATTTATAGTAGATTTGTTGGGTGAATGTACCCGAGTTACATATAACTTTTTTGGGATCCGGAACCAGTTCAGGGGTTCCAATGATTGGATGTACTTGTGCAGTTTGCCTATCCACCGACCCTCGTGATAATCGTTTGCGCAGCAGTATTCGGGTAAGTTCACCCACCACTACTCTGGTAATAGATACCACGCCCGATTTTCGGTATCAGATGTTGCGCAGTCGCACTTTGCAGTTAGATGCTGTGCTGTATACACATCCGCATAAAGATCATATTGCCGGCTTAGATGATATTCGTGCTTATAACTTTTTCAACAAGAAGGCCATGCCTCTATATGCCAATTCATTAACGGAGGAGGCATTGCGGAGAGACTACTATTATGCATTTGCCGATTTAACTTATCCGGGCATTCCAGAAATACGTATTGAGCCCATCGACAATAAGCCCTTTTTGGTGGGTGATATTCCTATTCAGCCCATTGAAGTATGGCACCATCGCATGCCGGTATTGGGATTTCGATTAGGAGATATTACCTATATAACCGATGCCAATCGCATTGAGCCGGAAGAAATGGAAAAAATCAGGGGCTCTCGTATTCTAATTCTGAATGCCCTTAGAAAAGAAAAACACCTGTCGCATTTTACCCTGGCTGAAGCCATTCAGGTGGCAGAATCACTTCAGATACCGGAAGTGTATTTTACGCATATCAGTCATCAATTGGGAACACATGCCACCGTTTCTGCCGAATTACCCCCTTCCTTTCATCTGGGGTATGACGGATTGGAACTAACCCTCGGCAACTGCTAATTTCCGCTCCAATATTAGCTACCGGCATTACTAAGCCGGCAAAACGGACATTATGCAATCGCATTGGCAATCGTATTTTATTTTCAGTAAAAATGAGCGGATAGCGCTGGTAAGTTTTTTGGTTCTTATGGGTGCTTTTTTAACGGCTCCTTATTGGTACCATTTAATAATGCCCCCATCTAAAGAGCAAAGAGCCATCCGATATCAGTTAATACAGTTTGCAGCGGATAGCCTGTTACCTATTGGTTCTGAAACAGCCATTGCTCCCGAAACGGAAGGAGAAAATAACAGGAATACCATTATCCTGCACGCATTTAATCCCAACCAAATAACAGAGGATGATTGGATTGCCATGGGCCTACCTGCAAAAACTGCCCGAACTATTCAGCGCTATATTAGTAAGGGAGGTCGGTTTCTACAACCCAACGACCTTCGAAAAATATGGGGTATGCACGAATCGGATGTGGAGCGATTATTACCCTACATACGGCTAGAGAAACCTGCTTCCTTTTATCCACTCACGCAAACATCCAGCAAATCGCCTATCGAATATTCGTCCATAGATATGAATATGGCAGATTCGGCAGCCTGGGCGTCCTTGCCAGGCATTGGAAAGGCATTAAGCAAGCGCATTATTCATTACCGACAGCGATTGGGAGGATTTCGTTCTGTAGAGGATCTTCGGCAGGTGTATGGGTTGGCTGATTCCGTATATGGGAAGTTGTTACCCTATCTGCGCTTATCGGTTGCAGAAAAAGGGAAACCTAATTTGAACATTTTATCTGCGCAACGTTTATCACAGATTGGAGGAATTGATCCCGAAATCGCACAAGCCATTATTGTTTACCGGCAGCAAAATGGTCCTTTTCAAAACCTCAATGGGTTGCGCAAATTGGTATTCATCAACGATTCGTTATTGGCAATACTCAGCAATCGGGTGGTGATTGAGTAGTAAGCCTAAACGGTGTCTTCGGATTGGCTACCGGTAGAAAAAATTTGATCTACGGCACCTCCCAGCATCGGGAATTTTTCTTTCACAAATGCGGCTATACTTTGAATAGCTTTTGCGGCTTGCTCGGGAGTGATTCCGGCTTCTTTAATCAGTTTGTTAATGAGTTCCTGCATAGTAAGGGGAATATTAAATTACTCCCTTCGAATGATTCCCGAAAGTTATGCCCACTGTTAATGGAAAGGATGGGGAGGCGCGCTTAGGCCACTTTTAATGCACTCAGTTTGCTCTTGTTAAACATTTGATCGGCATACGCTAGGGTAATGTGCAAATGACGTGTAGCGGTTCCTGGCAATTCGAACATGGCATCGGTTAGAATACTTTCACAGATGCTGCGCAGTCCGCGGGCACCCAATTTGTATTCCAGGGCCTTGGTTACCATAAAGTCGAGCACTTCCGAATCAATTTGCAATTGTATCCCCTCCATTTCGAAGAGACGCGTAAACTGACGAATCAGGGAGTTTTTCGGCTCGGTAAGGATATTGCGAAGGGTTTCTTTGTCTAGCGGATTCAAGTAAGTAATCACAGGTAGTCGACCCAGTAACTCGGGTATCAGTCCAAAGGATTTTAAATCCTGCGCATTGATAAACTGCAATAAATTTTTACGTTGATTTTCTTGTTCATCTTTATTTACACTAAATCCAATCGCATTGGTATTCACGCGGCGGGCAATCACTTTATCAATCCCATCGAATGCACCCCCACAGATGAAGAGGATATTTTTGGTATCCACTTTAATCATTTTTTGTTCGGGATGTTTCCGTCCGCCCTGTGGTGGTACCAGTACTTCTGTTCCCTCCAACATCTTTAATAAACCTTGCTGAACCCCTTCTCCGCTTACATCTCGGGTGATGGAGGGGTTATCGCCTTTGCGGGCAATCTTATCTAACTCATCTACATATACAATACCTCTTTCAGCTGCTGTAACATCGTAGTTGCAGTTTTGTAATAATCGGGTAAGCATGCTTTCCACATCTTCACCTACATAACCGGCTTCGGTAAATACGGTAGCATCTACTATGGCAAAGGGTACATTTAACAGACGAGCGATGGTTTTTGCCAGGAGGGTTTTGCCCGTTCCGGTTTCGCCTACCATGATGATATTACTCTTTTCAATTTCTACATCATCCGACAATACCGATTTAGCGTTTACTCTTTTAAAGTGATTGTATACGGCAACTGACAATACTTTTTTGGCTTCATCCTGCCCAATCACATATTCATCTAAAAATTTCTTGATTTCAAGGGGTTTCCTTACTTGCAATTTATGACTGCCACCTACCGAACTGATTTCCTGCTTAACGTTAATTTCCTGCTCGATGATTTCCCGGGCATGTTCTACACAGTTTTCACAAATATGACCGTCCTGCCCGGCAATCAGAATTTTAACCTCTTCCCGGCTGCGGCCGCAGAAGGAGCAATGGAGTGGTGAAGCAGCTTTAGCCATAAATAGTACCGTTGGTAGAAACTAATAATGTGTTACGCGTGTAAAATAACGAAAAAACCTTCCCTTCTATTTGAAAGAATAGCGAGATTGACCGAAAATAGTGAAAAAACCCCCTAGATTTTGGTTAATATGGCATCTACAATGCCATAGTTAACGGCTTCCTGGGCATTCATCCAGTAGTCGCGGTCGAAATCTTTCATTATCTGGTCAACGGTTTTACCGCAATTGTCGGCCAGAATACGGGCACCGATTTCTTTGGTTTTTCTGATTTGGTTGGCTTGGATTTCAATATCAGCACTGCTGGCCTGGTAATACCCCCCCAGACTGGGTTGATGGATCATCACTTCTCCATGGGGGTAAATAGCTCTTTTTCCTTTGGTACCTGCACTTAACAGAATAGATCCCATACTAGCAGCCAGGCCCATACAGGTGGTACTTACCGGACTTTTAATTAATTGCATGGTATCATGAATAACCATACCGCTGGTTACAATTCCACCCGGACTATTGATATAGAACTTAATTTCTTCGCCGGGTTTGTCGGCATCCAGTAAGAGTAATTTAGTAACGATTTCGCGGGCAGATTTGTCATTTACCACTCCCCATAGATAAATCGTTCTTTTTTGAAAAAACAGGTTGTCCAGCTTTTTCATCATCATCGCACCCAATTGTTCATTTTTCTCTTCTTTGTTTTCCTGCTCGTCGTCATCTTCATTTTGCCAATGCATGCGGGTAGTTATATTATTCAGGTTCATGTTGGTAGTATTTAGGGGTCGGGTAGGGTATTATTTTTTGATTTTCTCTTTGCGTGGATTCGTTAACAGCACTTCATCAATTAGGCCATAGTCTTTGGCTTCCTGGGCCGTCATCCAAAAATCTCGGTCGCTGTCTTTGGTAATTACTTCTAACGGTTTGCCAGTATGGTGAGCCGTTATGGTATAAAGCTCTTCTCTCAATTTTTTAATTTCCCGGGCAGTGATTTCGATATCGGTAGCCTGTCCTCCAATGGCACCGCTGGGCTGATGAATCATTACGCGCGCATGTTTTAGGGCGGTTCTTTTTCCGGGTACACCGGCACATAACAATATCTGTCCCATACTGGCGGCCATACCCGTGCAAATGGTGGCTACATCCGGACTAATAAACTGCATGGTATCATAGATGCCCAATCCGGCATATACGCTACCACCTGGGCTGTTGATGTACATCTGAATATCACGGGTGCGATCGGTACTTTCTAAAAAAAGCAACTGAGCAGTTACTATATTGGCAACATAGTCGTTAATTCCCTCACCCAGAAATATAATTCTATCCATCATCAAACGACTGAACACATCCATGCTGGCTACATTCAGGGGTCGCTCTTCAATAATATAAGGTGTAAGGTTGGTAAAACCCTGTTGGCGGTAATTGTGCAAGGTGCCACTGCTGATACCCCGGTGTTTTACTGCATATTGTTCAAATTCTTTTCCCGTATTCATATATATGTGTTTACGCTTTGAAGATAAGAGATTTCCCCTTGCCGAATACAGCCTTACAAAATCTGTGCAAGAGTAAGGGAGCGACAACTAGTCAGTTTCCGCCAAGTAATTATTCAATAATTGTCACAAAATCAGCCTTTTATGGCACGATTGCTTAGTGGGAGTGGTGATGCAGTTTTTCGGCAAAAGCTTCCCGGGTAATCGCTTCTTCTGTGGCATTTACCTTTCCTTCCAGCCACTGAAACATTTTATCGGTGCTGATTCGGTGATAACTGTCTTCCACAAACTTCTTGTCTTGCAACATGCGGTTTGCATAATCTTCTACCCATTGTTTGTTTTCACCCATCATATCTAGCTGCCCACCCATATAGCTGAACAACTGCATTTTGGCAAAATCGCGGATATCGTCGGGGGTTACCTCAATTTTATTGTCTTGTATCACCTGGTTACTGATCAGCGTCCACTTCAGTTGATTGGCAAATGTGGGGTATTCTTTTTCAGCTTCCTCAGCAGTTTTGGGTTTTTCTCCCCCTTGCTGCAACCAGCGTTTGAGAAAATTCTCGGGGAATTCCATAAGGGTATGATCTACCAGGGTATGGTAAATTTGATCGAATACCTGGTTTTTTGCTTGTTGGGCAAAATGGCCAGCGATCGTTTCGCGAATGGCTTCTCTTAATTCGGCCTCTGTTTTGATTTCTTTACCCGGATAAGCTTTTTCGAAGAACTCCTCCTGTAACGGAGCCAAGGTTATATGTGTAATTTTATTGATTTGCATACGCAGGGGCTGATTTTTTTGCGACTCCTGCATGCCCAGTTCAGAACAAATAGCACCTAAATGTTTCTCGCTAAAAGCAGCTTCCAGTGTGAGCGTGGGAGCATTTTGCTGATTACTGCCAATCAGTTGCTGCTGCAAAGTATCCGTAAAATCGGTTACCAATAAACTGGTATCTTTCTTTACCCCATTTTCTACTTCGTTACCTGTTTCATCTACCTGTATAAAAGTTACTTGCAACACGTCGTCTTTGCCGGTGATGGTTTCCGTTTCGGATCTTTCCCCATTTCTTCTTTGCAGATTTTCCAGTTCTTCCTGAATCATTTCATCCGTTACATTCACCACATAGCGGGCTTCTTTGCAGATTTTCCAGTTCTTCCTGAATCATTTCATCCGTTACATTCACCACATAGCGGGAAACTTGTAGGTTTTCTGGTTTCAAATCCAACTTGGGTTTGAGACCAATCTCAAACTCGAATTGATAATCTCCAGGCTGGTTCATATCCAGTTGAGGAGTGCGCTCCATAAGAGGTAGGGGCTGAGCAAAAATGTCTAACTGCTCATCCTGCATATATTTATTCAGCTCATTTTCAACTTTTCTAAGCACTTCCTCACTAAAAACACCCTGTCCATACATCTTTTTTACCA
>JAPLEI010000017.1 GCA_026391195.1 Bacteroidota bacterium
TATTTTTTATTATTTATTATTTATTATTTATTTTTTATTATTTATTTTTTATTTTTTCTATGATATTTTTTAGTTTTATGATTTTTTCTCTTTTTATTTTTAATTTTTGTTTTATTATATTTTAGTCGGACAATAGTGATAGAAAAACATAAGACCTCTTTTGCTCCGAATCATAAAACTTTATTCGTCTAAATTCTTTTTCATATTTTTCCAATGATAAGGCTCCTTTTAATTTAATCCGTTGGTCACAAAGTATTCCACTATTCTTATCTGGTTTTTGTGCTGATACTCTGTCAAATGAAAGGTTTGCTTTTGATCTTATTACAAAATACGAATCGTGTTTGTCAATAGTAGCCATTCGGTCAAAGTCAATGTAGCCGCGGTCCAAGATATAATAACCACCTTGTTCGTAATTAATAAAATCTAACCCGTTAACATCATGAACACTTGCTGGAGTAATGTGCATGAATACCGGAATCGCAGTTCTAATATCTAATAATGTATGCAGTTTGATTGCTCCTTTTGCTCTTCTGAATGTTGCCCACCAAAAAACATTTAAACAAAGGTCAATGGTCGTCGAATCAAAAGCATAAACGTTGCCGGTGATTGATTTATCAAAATCAACATTTGAAAGACATACTTTTTGAGCTTCTGCAATTAGTTCATAAGCATACATTTCAAAAATTTGGCAATCTCGTTTTTCATTTGCTTCTGCAAGATTGGATCTTGAAATATTTTTTCCAAATCCCAAATGATAATGCTTTGTTTTATGAGCTGTTAAACAAACAAGCAAGTCTCGAAGACTATCTCGGTTACTTAATTGCCCAAACATCATGCACATTAACTGGTTCCAACAAGTAAAATGCTTAACCCATTTGTCTCCTTGAAAAGAGCTCACACATCGATCAAAAATACGGGTAGGTAAAAAAGTGACAATTTGCGAAAAAACATATTTACCCTGATTCATAAACTAGCTGATTTACAGCAAGTTATGAAATGAGCCATTTCAAATCGTCACCGACCTATTTTCCTCTGAAATGCATATATACCAAGACTTTCAAAGAACTAATCACTATTTTTACCGGACACTAATGAGCTTAATTATATAATCATGAACATGTCCGGATGTTAAAGACAGGTTTCTTTTCAATTGCCCAGGGTTTTCTTTCTGTAATATTTCTTTGATTTTTCTTTCTGTAACGCCATCAATATTTATTGATTTCAATTCATCTAGCGCTAAAATGACAAGGCTACTTAACTGTCCCTCCAGCGCCATTTTTTTGGGAGTGGTGGCCTTGAACTTGATTGTTGTTTTCCCGATTTTAATCTGACGATTTTCGCCATCTGTGATATAGACTAGTTTTGTAGGTACTTGGGTAGTTAACCCTAACCTATGCAGTGCATATGCACCAGCTGGCTTTATGCGTACTTTTTCCTTTTTGGCGATTGCTTCTGCTACTTCTTCCGGAACCGGATAAATTGCACCAAATAAGGGGTCAATCTTTGGCACATAATAAATGCCGTGTGCCAATCTTTTTAATTTCCCTTTCTTGCTGAGTCTGGATAGTGCCGTTTTAACAGCAGCTTGAGTACCTTTACTCCTAAAGTCAGTTGGAAATATTAAATCTCCTTTCTTACGCCTTAAAACAGAGTGCTCTATATGCTTATGTACATTTTCCATTGTTACAAAAATAAGGAAAAAGGTAACAATATTATGTTATTTTATATGTTTTATGTTGCTTGTTGTTGATTGGACATCATGCTGGCTTAAAAGTATTAATCTAAATTGTGAAAGCAAATTTGCAAAAAAGCTGGTTCAACTCAAGCACGCTTCGAGTTTTTAATAGCTCAGCAAGTCACCTTCCTGTGTACTTAAAATTAAGAATAGCCAGTAAATCCATTTCGAAATAGTTCGACAATTCATCGTTTTTCTCCACAGAAACCCTGACAGAGATGTTGGGGTTTTTGTTTTTGGAGATACGTGCTGATTGGGAAAACAACGGTATCCGTTCTCCGCCTGGGCGGACGGCCCACACCACCGGAACCCCGATTTTGTCGGGGCTTTTTCATGCAATTTGCCTTATTCCCGTTTCAAACTGACTCCTAATAACGTACACAGATCTAACATTCCTTGCACGGTTCTACGTTCAATAAGTTATACCTAATACATTTTTTCATTTGCGTTAAGCTACGTTTTTAGTAGTATTTCGCAAACGAAGTTTCCGTTTGATAAATATGAACAGGAAAAATACCCCATTGATTTTCCTGATCCAATTGATGCCATCAAGTTCCGCATGGAGCAGCTGGGTTATCAGCAAAAAAACCTGGTAAGTGCAATAGGATTAAAAAGCCGTGTGAGTGAAATCTTGAATCGGAAAAGAAAGCTCACGCTCGAAATGATTCGAAAGCTAAGCATCGAGTTAAGCATACCAACGGATATTCTGGTGAAAGAGTATTAATAAAGCGCCATCCCCATCAACCAAAAGTCTTCATAAATGAATCATAGGGCGAAACATAATAATTTTATAAAGCAATAAGTTGAGGTTTATTGCAATTACCAATGTAATATTTGCAACCAAATTAGTTTATTATGAAGCAAATGCTATTAGTGCTCTGTATGGTTTGTTCTTTGGCAGCTGTGCATGGTCAATCCTATTCTACAGCCAACGCGCACTCACATAACGATTATGAGCAAAACAAACCTTTTACTTTAGCCTACAACGAACTGTTTGGATCTATTGAGGCGGATATATTTTTAGCAAACGGGTCCATTTTAGTGGGACATAATGTAAAGGATCTGACACCCAACCGGTCGCTTGAAAATTTGTATTTGGCCCCCATAGCCGATTATAAGCCAACCAGAAAGCTTCAATTGCTAATTGATATTAAAACCGAAGCGGCCAGCACTTTACAATCCTTGGTTGATTTGTTGAAAAAATACCCGGCAATTATTAATAATAAAAACATTCGCATTGTAATATCTGGAAATGCTCCCAAGCCGGCTGAGTTTGATCAATATCCCGATTTTATTTGGTTTGATGGAAGAATCAATACCGATTATACCAAAGAACAGTTGCAAAGAATCGCCCTATTTAGTGGTGACTACGGAAACTTTATAGTTAAAAGAAGATGGCCCCTGCAGCCCGAAGATGTTGCAAAACTAGAAACAGCCATAAAAAGAGCACATGATGCAGAAAAACCCATTCGGTTTTGGGCCAGTCCAGATTTCAAAGACGCCTGGGAGCAATTTGTTCAACTAAAAGTAGACTTTATAAATACTGATAAAATTAATGAGCTCTCAGATTTTATGGTATCTCGCAACAAAGAGGCTCATCAATTACCCTATAATAGAATTATTCAATCGGCAGGAAAAGTTGTTCGTTATGGAAAGCCAGCCCTTGAAAACCATGCATTAGATATTGCGAATCTTTCGGATGAAAACCTAGTAATAGTGGAAGAAAGATATGGTGTTTTTGTGCTAGATATCTTGCAAAACAAAGTAATTAATGAGTGGCGATTTGACCAAGACAAATCCTATAAAGGTATGATGAGCACCTATTCAGGAATCAAAACAATTACTATTAATGGAAAGCAATACGTTCTTTGGTCGGCGGCAACAGGAAATAAATCAGCCTTAATGATTGCAGAATGGGAACAGGGAATTAAAAATATAACTAGTATACCATTTGAAAAAAAGGAACCTGCCAAAAATGCTTTGCCTAATCAAGTAGAAGTAGTTAAAGAAGACAAACAGTATTTTATTTATGTTGTTTTAAATGGCAACAATGAACTGATTAAATTCAATTGGGAAACCAGAGCCATTGTTTGGAAAACCAATACAGGAGTAGCCCCTTTTGGATTAGCCGTTACAGGGAAAAATGTTTATGTAACCAACTGGGCAGGTTTTACTGTTACAGATAGTAGTAAATCAACAGCAGGGGTTCCTTGGGGTTTAGCTTATACAAGTTCGATTACTGGTGCTACGGCCAGCGGAACTGTTTCGATATTTAATAGAGATAATGGGCAGTTAGAAAAAGAAATAACGGTGGGGCTTCACCCAAATGCAATTATAGCTTCGGCGGATGGTAAATTTATTTATGTGGCCAATGGGTCAAGCGATGAAATAACGGTTATTAATGCAAAAAACAATCGTATTGTAGAAAATATTTTTGTAGGGATGGCCGGCAACAATTTGCAAGGAAGTACGCCCAATGGATTAACTTTGAGTGATGACGGAAAAAAATTGTATGTGTCTAATGGATTAGATAATGCAATTGCAATACTACATTTAGGAAAAAACAGCGCAAATGTAGGAACGGGCAAAACGGTTATTGAAGGGTATATTCCAACGGAAGCTTATCCAGCAGGATTACTTATTAAGCAAAACAAACTTGTTGTTGCCAATTTAGAATCTGATGGTGCTAATGTAGTAGATGAAAAAAAACAAGCTAGAACGATTCATCAAGAACTGGCTTCGGTTAGTATTATTCCACTACCCAATCAAACACAATTAAAGGAATATACTACCAATGTTACAAAACAAAATCTTTTTAACAGGCTAGACCAGTTAACATTACCAACAAGACCCAATGTTGAAGCGGTTCCAATACCGGAAAGAATAGGCGAGCCCTCAGTGTTCAAGCATGTTGTTTATATTATTAAAGAAAATAAGACCTATGATCAGGTATTAGGCGATGTAAAAAACGGGAATGGTGATAGCAGCCTTTGTGTATTCGGCGAAAAATATACCCCTAACACACATGCACTGGTAAAGCAATTTGGGGGCATGGATAATTTCCACACATCTGGTAAATCTTCTGCAGAAGGGCATCAGTGGACCGACGCAGGCATGGTTTCAGATTATGTTGAAAAAAATGTACGTGCTTGGTTTAGAAGTTATCCGCATCGGCAGGAAGATGCATTGGTATATAATAAGGCAGGTTTTATATGGAATCATGCATTAACTTATGGAAAAACGGTACGTGTTTTTGGAGAAGCCTGTGAAACAGAATATGATAAAAAATTAAGCTGGTTCGATTTGTATAAACAATACGAACAAGGAATAAAACCCACATGGTACAACACAACTACTATCGACAATTTACACCCAATTATCTCTCCCACATTTCCAGATTGTGATAATATGGTGTTTAGTGACCAGCAAAGAGCGAGTATTTTTATGGAAGAATGGAATCAGTTAGCTGCTAAAGACAGTTTGCCAAATTTAATGGTGCTCTCGCTTCCCAATGACCATACAGCGGGAACTTCTCCTGGTTTCCCCACCCCCTTTGCAATGGTTGCCGATAATGATTTGGCACTGGGTAGAATTGTTGAAATGATTTCGAAAAGCAAGTATTGGGATTCAACAGTAATATTTGTTACCGAAGACGACTCACAGGGCGGCTGGGATCATGTTTCGGCCTATAGAACTGTTGGAATGGTAATTAGTCCGTATACTTCCAATAAAATGGTTCATACAAATTACAACCAGGTTTCTATGTTAAGAACCATTGAACAAATTTTGGGCATCCCGCCCATGAATACCATGGATGCAACTTCCCGGGCAATGACAGATTGCTTTCAAAGAACAAAAAACAGCAGCATATACACTTCAGTTCCCAATCGGGTGCCGCTAGACGAAAAAAACAAATCATTATCCAGTTTAAAAGGCATTGAAAAAAGGTATGCTGAAATTTCTCAAAACGAAGTGTTTAATGAAGTGGATGGCGGTCAAGACGATATAATGAATAAAATATTATGGTATTATGTAAAAGGCGGCCAAAAATATCCCACGATAGCGCATAAATAATTTAATTAATTATTTGGTAATAATCAGGTAATATATTCATAACTTAAAATAGCAAGATAGTTGTAGGAGAAATTAGAAATTCGCTATTCTCTAATTTCAAACTAACTACAATTATCAAATGAAAAAAAGTTCAGTTCAATTTTTGGGCAGACAGGTATTTTTGCACTTTGTTATTGCCTCATTTATTTTGTTATTTGCTCAAAGTGCCTTTGCTAATATAGCAGACAGAACAGTAAAGGGCAGGGTTACAGATGCAACTACTGGTAGTGCACTTTCAGGTGCAACAATTTCTGTAAAGGGATCGTCATCTAGCAGTATTACAGATGCAAAGGGAGACTTTTCGGTTGCTGTTTCCAATGACAAATCAATTTTAATAATTAGTTATTTAGGGTACACAACACAGGAAGTTTTTGTTGGGACTAAGAGTACTATAAATATTCAATTACAAACCGCTGTTAATGATTTAGCACAGGTAGTTGTGGTGGGTTACGGATCACAAAGCAAAAAAGATGTTACTGGCGCTGTAAAAAGTGTGAAAGCAGAAAGCTTTAACCGAGGCATTATTAATAATCCACAACAATTAATTCAGGGTAAGGTAGCCGGGGTAAATGTTACATCGGCAAGCGGCGAACCCGGAGCTACTTTGGCTATTACCGTACGGGGACCAGGTGGAGTTAGAACAGGAAGTACCCCTCTATTTGTAGTAGACGGTATTCCATTAGACAATTCAAGTACTGGTGGCGGAGACCCGCTAAACTTTTTAAATCCTCAGGATATTGAATCGATTGACGTGTTGAAAGATGCATCTGCAACGGCTATTTATGGGGCTAGAGGCGCTAATGGTGTAATATTAATTACCACTCGTAAAGGCAAGGCAGGTACTTCAACGTTAACACTGAATACCAATATAGGCGTATCTAATATCACCAATAAATTAGATGTTTATGGAGCAGATGACTTTAGAAGAGAAGTAGCCAAGTTGGGCGTGCCAGTAGACGACAAAAATGGAAATACCGATTGGCAGAGTTTAATAACAAGATTAGCCATAACACAAAACCACAACATTGCTATGAGTGGCGGAGCAGATAAATTGGTTTATTATGCATCCTTTGGATTACAAAAACAAGAGGGAATTATAAAAGGAAATGATTTAGACAGGTATTCGGGAAGATTTAATGCAACCCAGAAATTTTTTGATGATAAATTAGTAATAGACGCTAATTTAAGCTACAATGCTACCAAGAATCTAAGACCCAATATTGGAAGTTTAATTGGGGATGCAATTTCCAATAATCCAACCTATCCTGCTTACGATGCAAATGGAAGAGTTGCCGGATATCAAAACATTAGCAATCCATTATTATCTCTTGAGTTAGATAAGGATATTACTAACATAAATAGGGTGATTGCCAATATTACTCCCTCATTTAAAATTACTAAAGATTTAATTTTTAAAGTGAACCTTGGTATCGATAACTCAACTGCAACCAGAGATTTTCAATCACTCGCCAATGCAGTTCCATTAAGAGATGGCAGATTAGAAACCTATAATACCATCAACAGAAATACATTAGTTGAAAGTTATTTAACTTATAATTTCAATGTTAATGAACATAAAATTTCTGCTTTAGCGGGGTTTTCTTATCAAGAAATATTTTTACAAGGCCGCGGATGGAGCATCAATCGTTTCCCTATTGGCGGGGTAGAACCTATTTATAATCCAGGCATTGGCCAAGAGCTTACACTGGCAACCAATAGACCCAACGGATTTGCGGTAAAAAATGAGTTACAATCATTCTTCTCACGTGTGAACTATTCATACAAAAATAAATATTTAGCAACGGCAAACTTTCGTTTAGACGGGTCATCTAAGTTTGGAGCAAACAATAAATATGGATTCTTTCCTTCCTTCTCTTTTGGCTGGAAAGTAAACGAAGAAGATTTTCTTAAAAACGGTCCTTTCTCTAATTTAAAATTACGGGCAGGATGGGGTAAAACCGGAAATCAAGAAATTCCTTCAAAAATCACACAATCATTGTTTACTGCTACAGTAGGATCAACCACCAGTTATCCATTAACGCCTGCGAACACTTTTCCTGCAGGTATTACGTATGCAAGATTAGCCAATCCTGATATTCAGTGGGAGGTATCTACGCAAACGGATATTGGTATTGATTTCGGATTGTTTTCAAATAGATTAACGGGTACAATTGACTGGTTTAATAAAGTATCTAACAATATTTTGTTGGAAGTAATTCCGGCAGACCCCATTCAGCCAGCCGGTACTTTCTGGACGAATGTTGAAAACATGAACATCACCAATAGTGGATTGGAAATTGAATTAGATTATAAATTGAAAAGTAGTGGAAGCCTTACTTATGGAGTTGGTGGTAACGTTACTTTCATTAGAAACAAAGTTACCAACTCTCCGTACTCAGTAATTTCATCGGGTTCTGCCTCAGGTTCTGGATTAACATCAGCTACCATCAATGGCTATATCAACGATCAGCCAATCGGAACTTTTTACTTACGTGAGTATACAGGTATAGGCGCAAATGGTTTGAGCACCTATAGGGATACCGATGGAGACGGAATTGTTACAGATAAGGATAGGATAGCTGCTGGAACGGCGTTACCTAACCTGTTGTATAACTTCTACGGAAATATTGCTTATAAAGGATTTGATGCAGTAATTAATTTCAATGGAGTTTCGGGCAATAAAATTTATGACAATACTGCCAACTCTAATTTTTACAAAAACAAATTATCCAAAAGCGTGAATACAACTCCAGCGGCCATTGCTGAAGCAAATGAGTCGGTTAGTAATGCCGCTCCTGTTAGTACCCGTTATTTAAAGGATGGTGGCTTTTTGCGATTGAATAACCTGGCAATTGGCTATTCATTTAACCCACAAAAATTAGGTGTTGGCAAAATCATTCAAGCCATGCGCTTATCAGTTACCGCTCAAAACTTGCTGGTAATTACCAAATATGATGGCTACGATCCGGAAGTAAATACCGACAGAACCATCAATGGTATTTCGAGCTATGGTATTGATTATCTAAGTTATCCAAAGGCAAGATCATTCCTTTTCGGATTAAATATCACTTTCTAAATAGAAAAACATGAAACATACTTCATTATTACGATTTACATTAGTAGGGATTATTTTCTTTACAGTAGGATGTACAAAATTAACCGAGAAAGTATTGGATGAGTCGTCCGTTACTGGGCTAACACAAAAACAGTTGGCCGATGGAATTATCGCACCGGTATATGCCGGCCTTCCCTCCTTGTTTCAGCACACCACTTATTTTGCCTTACAAGAAATTTCTACAGACGAAGCTATTTTGCCGTATCGTGGTGGAACCGATTGGGGTGACAATGGAATTTACGTGGCCCTGCACCGTCATGAATTAACCAGTACCGACCCCAATGTTCGTAACACCTGGAATATCGTTACAATATGTATTTCTCGTGCAGTTACTGCCATCAATTCTTTAAAAGAGAACTCAGACCCTAGTGCAATACCCTATATAGCAGAAGCAAAAGCTATGTATGCCTATTATAACCTGGTTGCTTTGGATTTATGGGGAATTGCCTTTAAGAAAGACGATTTAGGGGCTCCTTCAATTATCATAAGAGGAAATGAGGCCGTTGAATACATTAAAAATCAATTTTTAGAAGCGGAACCAAATTTGCAAACTACCGTTGGAGCAGGTAGAATTACCAAAGCGGGTGTATGGGGTTTACTAGCAAGATTACATTTAAATGCAGGCGTATATCGCGATCCTTATGCTGGTTCTGTTGTTTTTAAACCAGAAGATTTAGACAAAGTAAACGAGTACACCACTAAAATAATTTCTTCTAATCAGTTTTCATTTTCAACAGATTATTGGGCGATGTTTAGCGATGAAAATAATACCAATAAAGAACTCATATTTGTTGTTGATCAAAGAGCATCATTAAATGGTCACAATCGCTTATCCTATTTTACGCTTTCTGGTGACCAGTTTCCGCTGCCTGCATTTACAGGGGCTAATGGTACAGATGGCCCCGGAATTACACCCGATTATTATAGAACCTGGACAAGTGCCTATGGATCAGTTGATCCAGCAATAGCGGACCCAAGATTTTTCCAAAAGAATTTGAATTACGCCATTAATGGAACGGATACTTGTATTGCTGATGCTGCATTTAAGTATGATAGAGGATTTTTAAGAGGACAACAATATGGATTGCTTCGTGTAAATGGTGTTTTTTTAAGATGCCCAGATGGAAAGCTAAGAATTGGGAAACTACATAATGTAACCAGAAGCAAACCCTTTTTGCCTGTTAATTTTACTGAGCAAATTGATTTTACCACTGCAGGAAGTGATTATAGCACTGGTTTTCGTGCATTGAAATATGAATTCAGTAAAGGTTCTGTAAGCGGAAGGAATTTTGGAGAAGTAGATTTGCCGATAGTTCGGTTAGCGGATGTGTATTTAATGCGCGCTGAAGCAAAACTGCGTAAGAGCGATGCAGCCGGAGCTCTGGTAGATGTAAACGCTGTTAGAACCAGCCGTACTGCCAATTTTGTTGGAAGCACTTTACCTTCTCTTACATTGGATAATTTATATAGAGAAAGAGGGTTTGAGTTGTATTGGGAATTGGTAAGGAGAACGGATATGATTCGTTTTGGAAAGTATGAAGATAGTTGGACCGAAAAAAACAACACGAATAAGAATATGCGATTAATGCCTATTCCACAAACTGCCATTGATGGTGCGTCTAACTTACCGGGGTATTTAAAACAAAATCCTGGCTATTAATTGAGCATAGAAGTGATGTTGTAGAAAGTGTTTAGTATGAACTTTAATGAACCTCAACAGCAATGTTGGGGTTCTTTTATTACACCTAGTTAGATAACTTCGCTAATATTCATTCACTTAGTCGGTTATTCATTCAGCTAGGCTAGGTAATGCAGTATTGGGCATGCTCTTTAACATGACCAAAGAATTACAATGCCAGTAGAATATTGAGTGTCTGCCATTAACGACTGCAGTTTTACACGGATCAAATAATCGCTTAAGCATTTTGTGGTTTTGGCGCATTTTGCCCGGCTGGCGCATATTCCCCGGTTATTTGTTTGGCGGTAATCCTATTCAACCCACTCCGCCCTTCCAGCTCCTATCCTTTCGATTTGTGCAAGGATGCGAGTCAATCCACACTGCACTACATCGATTTAGTAGATTCTTTTAACCAGCCCCAGCGCCATCAGCTTTTTTTCGGCTTTAGTATTTAAATTGTGTATTCAATTATTGCTGACCATTAAACATAAAAATCATGGCTACAAATCGCAGAGACTTTATGCGCAACCTCACCTTTAGTGCCGTAGGGGTTGGTTTTGCTGGCGTTGCACAGGGCTTTACTGCCAAGAGTTATAATAGAATTATGGGTGCCAACGATCGATTGAATGTAGCGCTCATGGGTTGCGGGCGAAGGGTAAGCGCATACTATGACGCCTTGAAGAACAAGAATAACAATGTAGACCTGGCGTATATCTGCGATGTGATGAAGAAGCAGCGCGAAAAAGTGGGGAAGGACCTAAGTGGTAAAGTTGAGGGCAACGCCAAGCTGGTGGCTGACATTCATGATGTGTGGAATGATAAAAGCGTGGATGCCATTTTTAATGCTACGCCAGACCATTGGCATGCGCCAGGTACCTGGATGGCCATGCAGGCGGGCAAGCACGTATATATTGAAAAACCTTGTAGCCACAATCCCCGTGAGGGCGAATTGCTGGTGGCTTTTCAGCAGAAATATGGCAAAGTGATTCAGATGGGTAATCAGCAAAGATCCGCCAAAGAGTCTCAGGAGATTATTGCGGAAATTCACAAAGGCGTAATTGGTGATGTATACAAGGCATTGGCATTTTATTCCAATTCCCGCGGTGCTGTGCCCATTGAGAAAAAAGCACCGGTACCCGATGGTTTAGACTGGGATCTTTGGCAGGGGCCCGCTCCACACAGAGAATACACCGACAATACCTGGGACTATAACTGGCATTGGTATGGATGGCATTGGGGTACCGCTGAAACTGGTAACAATGCTACGCATGAACTAGACGTGGCTCGTTGGGCTTTGCAGACGACCTATCCGGAAAAAGTGGAAGTGGAAGCGGCCAAGCGCCACTTTGCCAACGATGGTTGGGTGATGTATGATACCATGGACGCTACTTTCCGTTTTCCTGGCAACAAGATTATTCAGTGGGATGGCAAGAGTCGTAGTGGATATAATACTTATGGCAGCGACCGGGGTACCGTTATTTATGGCAGCGAGGGCACAGTTTTTGTGAACCGCAACGGCTATACTTTATTTGATCGCATGGGTAAAAAAGTAAGAGATAGCAAATCTACGGGCAATGAAGCGGGCACTGCTTTAGGCGGCGGGGGCGACATGACTGATGCGCACGTGGCCAACTTTTTTAACGTGATCCGCGGGAAAGAAACCAAACTAAATTCACCCATTGAAGAAGGCGCAATCAGTCAAATGATGTGTCACTACGCGAATATTAGCTATAGAATTGGCAAGTCTTTTCAAGTGAATACCCAAAACGGACACATCCTGGATAAAGACGGGATGAAACTGTGGGATAGACAATATGAGAAAGGATGGGAGCCTAAGTTATAGTGCTTAATTCAAACTCAAAACGCGCTAGTTAAAACTGTTTGTAATGGATATCTAGAAATTGTTGAAAAGCTTCTTTGTAAGATTCGCTCAAGGGAATTTCTGCTTGACCAATTTTTACTGAGGACTTTTCAATGGTATCTAGATGTGCTAATGAAATGATATAGGATTTGTGTATGCGGATAAACTGATAGGGCATTAATTGTTCTTCGAAAGTTTTCATGTTTTGTAGTACCAAGTATTTTGTTTTACCCGTATAGATAGTTACATAATTGCCGGAACCCTCAATATGGGTGATGTCCATGATCCGAAGTTTCTGTGTTTTGTAATCTGTTCTTACAAAAATAAAATCCTGCTGGTCCGCTTTCATCTTTGGCTGACCCTGTGTTTCCTGACCGGGCGTATGCATTAGGGCCGCCACTTTTTGTACAGACCTTTCAAATCTTTCAAATGAAAAGGGCTTTAGCAAATAGTCTGCTACGTCTAGTTCAAATCCCTGCAAAGCATAATCTGGATAGGCGGTGGTTAGCACTATTTTAGTTTGTTGCGGTATGCTTTTGGCCAGATCTAATCCGTTGAGCCGATTCATTTGTATGTCTAAGAATACTAGGTCAACGTTTGAATGTTCCATCAGATGTTTTAGTCCTTCTAGCGGGTCTGTGTACTGTGCTATCAGTTTAAAATGGGGTAGTTTTTCTCCATAGGTCTTGATAATACCCAACGCATTCTCTTCATCATCAATTGCTATTGCTTGTATCATGGGTTCAAATCTATTTCAAGTTTGGCAAAATAGTATTCTTCGGTTGCTCCCAGTTGTAAATGATGTTTGTTGGGATATAGGATTTGCATTCTTTTGATCAAATTGGGTATGCCTATTCCATTTTTCTGGTCCTTAGAAATACCCTTGGCAATCTTATTATTTACACGATAGAAAAGTTTACCCCGATCTATGTTGAGTTGAATGCTTACCGGCTCTGCTTCTGTTCCTGGTTCTCCGTGCTTGAATGCGTTTTCTACAAAAGTGATCAAAATCATGGGTGGAATTTGATACGCCGAAAATTGGGTTTCAGGTACAATTGTTAATTCAATTTGGTCTTTTGGAAACCTTAGCCTGTGTAGTTCTATAAATTTTAGCAGATGTTGGTATTCCCTGTCCAGGCTAACCCAATCACTTTTTTCGTGTAAAACATAACGCAATAAGTCGGAGAGTTTTAATAAAGCATCGGCTGTTTTAGCGGATTGAATCAATGCAAGATAATAGATATTATTAATGGTGTTGAACAGGAAATGGGGATTCAGTTGATTTCTGAGCAAACTCAGCTCTGCCTGTGCCTTTTCTTTTTCTAGCACAAGGGCTGCACGCTCTTTGGCAAACCAATCCCTTGCAAAAGCATAACCCAAACCTAGCAGGTAATAAGTAAGGGAGGAGATCAGGTTTTGAGCAAAATAGCTAGGTGTTGCAGCGGCTTTTTTGGGTTGCTTTAAGGTATTGAGTAAATAAAAAACAGGGTTGGTTAGTAGCTGTCTTGCCAAATTGAACATCTGTGTAAACAACAATAAAAACATAACAGATAACAGCAGAAAGGGAATCAGGCGTTTTCTTTTGGCGTATCGTGGAAACAGTAGAAAAGCCACCACCACCAGAATGGCAGATTGGGTTAAATGTGTTGCAATTCGGTAATAACCAATATTGTCACTTGGCCAGGGTTTCCCCAAAAATGAGTAGTAAGTAAACCAGAATAGCTGGAATACGGCCACCAACAGGGCTATTTCCAAAATGCTATGAAGCGCTTTCTTTTCCATAACAGGCATAACACTAAAGTAAGGGATAATCCTGCTGTAGATGGGTTGTTTGGCAGATTATTTTTCCCGTATCAATTATACTATTTGGTAATGAATTAAAGGTATTTGACACATTATTTCTAAACCTCCTTGCTTTATTCGGTAATATGCCATATATAAAACACCAAAAGGAAACTGCATGCGTAAACTCTTACAACTGGCCCTCGTATTCCTAATGTTTTTAGGAACTATTGGGGTAGAGGCCCAGGTTAAAACAATTTCAGGAGTCATTCGAGAGGAACAAGACGGCTCTCCCATTTCCGGTGCTTCCATTCGAGTAAAGGGAACCAATACTGGAACCGTAAGCAATGAAAAAGGGGAGTTCAGTCTCAAAGCCAGTTCTGGTAATTTGATTCTCATTATTTCTTCTGTGGGTTATGAAGACCGTGAAGTGCCTGTGGTGGAAGGTAAAATGGCTAGGTTCATTGAACTGCAACCCACCACGAAAACTATGAAAGACGTGGTTGTGATTGGTTATGGTAAAGTGGACAGACGAAAACTCACGGGATCTGTTGGAACCCTTAAACCAGACTTGGTGGGATCTAATCCTATTTCCATTGATAAGCTTTTGCAGGGAAGGCTGGCAGGTGTACAAGTGACTCCCGCAACTGGTGCTCCCGGTTCGGCTTCTGCTATTACTATTCGTGGTGTTACTACTTTAAGTGATGCGGGTAATGCGCCTTTATTTGTGATTGATGGGGTTCCCATGTATGGTCAGGATAGAACCAATAACTCTACCAACTTCAGTGCTAGTGGTTCTGCTGCTTCTTTCACGCAGCCCATAACAGCCAATAATTACACACCCAGAAACCAGTTTGAAAGAAATCCTTTGGCCAATATTAATCCAGACGATATTGAAAGTATGGAAGTGTTGAAAGACGCTTATGCAACTTCTATTTATGGTAGCCGCGGTGCTGCTGGGGTAATTCTAATTACTACCAAGAAGGGGGCTTTGGGCAAACCAAGAGTGAATGTTGGATTTTCAACATCAATGCAGCAACCATTTAAGCTGCCCTCTATTATGACAGGGGATGAATATGCTACTTTCTATACTGCTTATTTTGACACATTGAATAACAGAAGACCTACCGTTGGCTGGCCTCCCGCTAACAGGAGTTTTAAAAAAGGATACAACACAGATTGGGTAGACGAGATTGTGCAAACCGGTATTGGGTATAATTTCTCTGCCTCCGTGAGCGGCGGTACAGACAAGACCCGTTATTTTATCAGTGGTGGTTATGATAAAGAAGCCTCTTATATTACCAACAACGATTTTCAGCGCGCTCAAGCCAGGGTGAATGTTGAAACCTCGCTCTCCAATAATTTTAAAGTGGGTATTTCTACTTCACTTAGCTCTTCCATTAACAATGCACTAAATGCGCAGCGTGCTTATTATGACGCGGTTATCAAAGCCCCCAATATTCCTATTTATGATAGCTTGGGTCTCTATGCTTGGAGGGCAGTATATTCACCTACCAATATCATCAATGGTACCGCTCCTCAAAGAGACCTGAATCCAGTAGGCACCATTAATACGGGCAAGAATCAGGTAACTGATTTGCGGGCGATCAGCAATGTTTTTGCCGAATGGAAGCTGGCTAGTTGGTTAACCTATAGATTTGACTTTGGTGTTGATTGGTACAATACCAAGGCCTATAGCCGTGAAATTGATAAAACAGGAACCCTACGAGGTGCCGCAACCGAAAGCAGTATCAACAACCTGAAAACAGTGGCCAATAATCTGTTGAATTTCAACAAGCGTTTTGGTAACCACAGCATTAGTGGGGTAGTTGGTCAAAGTTTTGAACGTTCTACTGAAAGTGCTACCACGTTAACCGCATCAAATTTTATGGATGATAGGGTGCTGAGTATTATCTCTGCCTCTACTAGATCAGTAACCAATGCACTTAATCAGGAATGGACACTGGCTTCTTTCTTGGGTAGGTTAGACTATGGTTATATGGACAAATACTTGTTGGGAATCACCAATAGGATAGATGGCTCTTCTAGGTTTAGTGTAGACAACCGATATGTAAGCTTTCCATCTGTTTCTGCCGGCTGGGTTTTGTCTAAGGAAAAATTCCTTAGAAATGCCTCTTGGATTAATGAGCTGAAACTGCGTGGTAGCTGGGGTTTAACGGGTACGGATGGTGGTGCTGGCTATTATGGTAGTTTGGGTCAATATTCTTATACTACCACGGGTACTACTTATGCGGGTACTACCATTATTAGTAGCACACGCCCGGCCAACTCTAATTTAAAATGGCAGCAGACTACCAATATTGATTTTGGTGTAGATGCCGGATTCTTGCAAAACCGCATTAGGGTAACGGCAGAATATTATAAGCGTACTACCAAGAATCTGTTGGTGAATGGAGGCTTACCTGGTTTCGTTGGATTTAGTACCCAACAGCAAAACTTGGGTGAGCTGGAGAATAAGGGGTTTGAATTCACTATCTCTAGCAAAAATATTGACAAAAAAGACTTTAGCTGGACCAGCAGTTTCAATATTGCACGAAATGAAAACATCATTACCCGTTTAGATTTTGCCAATAAGTTAGATGCTTCTTTAACTGCTGAAAGATCTGGAGGACGATTTTGGACAGAAGGTGGTTCTGCCACGGCTTTCAACCTCATGTATTGGGGTGGTGTGGATCCTGCAACGGGCAACCCTCGTTGGATTGGTTCAAACGATACGGTTTCTTTGGTGCCTTTTGAAATCCTGTACACAGGTACTTCTAAAGACTATAATAGTCAGCGGAGAAATAGGGGCGATGCGCTTCCCAAATTCTTTGGGGGCTTTGATAACAGAATTCGGTATAAGAATTTTGAATGTTCTTTCTTTTTCACTTTTGCTTCTGGAAATATGGTATTCAATGGAGCTAAAGCCTCTATGTATGCCTATAGCACAGTGGATGCTCCCAACCTTTCTAGAGATATTCTGAATTACTGGAAACAGGCCGGTGATGTTACGGATATTCCAGCGCTCATCAACAAATCCAATACGGCGTTCACGCCTGGTGGCAGCACTTCTCAATTCAACGATTATACACTTGGCAGAAACTCTTCTAGATTTTTGGAAGACGGTTCTTTCATTCGTTTGAAAAACCTAACCCTGTCTTATAATTTGGGAGGGGATCTGTTGAAAAAAGCGGGTATTGTGGGTGGCAGCATTAAAGTATATGCTGAAGCCAACAATATATTCCTAATCACCAAGTATACAGGCATTGATCCGGAAGTGAGTGCCTATGGTTCTTCTGTGTTGCAGGCTGGTTACGACGAAATCAGCATGCCTAATCCCCGCAGCATTAGAATTGGGTTTAAAATTGGATTATAAATCAACATAAAAAGTTTTGTATGAAATCATATATCACAATATTGGGTGTTTTGCTGGTTTTTGTTAGCGGTTGTAGCAAGCAGTTGGATCTGCCTCCAGAAAACATTCTAACGGAATCACAGGTATTAAGTAGCCCCAACAGTGCCGATGCGCTCTTGAGTAGTGCATATTTTAAATCCTATAACGCCATCAAGAATTATTATTACATGAGTGCCGATGTGGCAACCGGGAATGCGCTCACAATTCCTACCAGTGGATTTCTTGCATTATGGAACGGCACCCTTACCTCTGGATCTAGCCTTGTACAAACCCTTTGGAACAATCATTACAACGCAATCAATGAGGCCAATGTTATTATTAACCTGATTCCTAATTCCAATTTTGATGGGGCAATTAAAACCAAGCTGGTGGCAGAAGCAAAATTTGTACGGGCCCTTAACTATTTTATTCTCCTCAGGGATTTTGGCAGCGGGGCTATCACGGGTAACCTTTCTGGTGCTGGGCTTCCATTGCAATTAGTGAATTATGACAACTACGATGCCAGTAAAAACCTTCCTCGTTCTACTTGTTTAGAAGTGTACACACAAATTTTAAAAGACCTTGATGACGCCGCTGCCAACCTTACGGATTTAGCAACAGCTACTCCACAAGCCTTTAGGGGCCGTGCACAAAAAACAACTTGTTATGCGTTGGCTTCCAGAGTGGCTTTGTATATGCGTGACTATACAAAAACCATTAGTTATGCTGCAAATGCATTAACCAATACCACGCAATATGTATTGGCTAGCTCTCCCGCATTGGTGTTTCCGGTAACAACGGCTACTTCTAATTTGGCACTGAGCACAGAATTTATTTTTGCTTTTCCGGTAAGTTTTAACTCAGACGCAACAGACAATAACCTCACTGGATATTTTGCTAAAACTGCTATTTGGCCTGCCCCTGCTTTTTTAGCCACGCATGCCCCCAATGATATTAGAAACAGCGCTTCCATGATGGTCGTAGGAAGTACTACGGGTCCTCTCGCTTTGTTGTGTCCCTCCAAATTTGCCAATCCTACAGGTAGGGATCATTTGCCCATTATCCGGTTGAGTGAAATCTATTTAAACAAGGCTGAGGCGCTGGTTAGGTCTACTAATTCTGTGAATGCAGAAGCCATTACCCTTTTGAATGCCATTCGTCAACGCGCTTTTCCTGCTGGTTTTAAACCCGCCCCTTTTACAGCAGCCAGTTTTGCTACTCCCAGTGATTTAATCACGGCCATTCTCAAGGAACGCAAGTGGGAACTGGCGTTTGAAGGCCATGACTTATTTGATAATATCAGAACCGGAGTGGCCCCTAACGCTGCTTTAACGGATCAAACCAAATGGGTGTATCCTATTCCGAAGCGGGAGGTTGATTTAACCAATGGCTTGATTACCCAAAACCCGGGGTATTAAAATTCTGAACCTCCCTATTGCAGAAAGCTTTAAAAACGCATAAAAAGTAAAATGAAAAAAATATTTATAGGAGTATGCCTGCTGTTAGTAGTTACCGCATTTGGCCAAAACAAGGAGACGGCTTGTAAGCTTCAAGGTAATTTGCAAAACGCTACAGGAAGTGAGTTGCAGATTTTTAAATTTGACCATTCATTTGAAATAACCCTTCCTGTTGATGAAAATGGCAATTTCTCCGGAAGTTTCCAACTCAGCGAGCCCGGACTTTATTTTATCAAACAGGGAACGGCCTCTTCGAATATTTTTTTAAAAAATAGCTATGATTTGACAATGAATTCAGATACCAAGGCCTTTTCTAAATCTATGAAGTTCAAGGGAGAGGGGGCAGACTTTAACCAATACCTAAAAGACAAATCAGACTTGAAGGGAACTTTGGTAGGCGATGCAAAAACTTTTTTTGTTGTTTCTATTGATAGCTTTTTAGTAAGGATTGATAATTATTCTGCCAAAATGAAGCAGCAATTAGATGCTACTAAATTAATCAAGAAAGATAGGGAGCTTGCCCAAAAATTGATTGAATATGATTATCTGTTAATCAGGAATAACTATCAAAAATTCTATGTATACCATACCAAAACCGAACCCATTATTCCGGAACATTATCTGGACCCCATCAGAAATTTGGATATGAATGATGCTTTGGCATATAACAATTCCATGGATTACAGATACCTGATTGTGGATAAATGGCGCATCTATGAAGCAGATGCAAAAAAGAAAACAGAGAACTATTCCATCATTGATTTTACGGCTGCTTTTGCAGATAAGATTCAATATGAGCCCGTTCGTGATCAAATAGTGCGCATGGTATTTAATCAGGTGGATGCACGTAACCCCAATTACGAATTGAACTATCAGAAAATCAAACCGCTGCTTAGAGTAGAAAAAAGCAAAGAAGAATTAGATAAGCGTTTGGCAACTGCCAAATCTAATAGCAAGGGGATGTCTTTGATTTCTTTCAATTACGAAAACCACAAAGGGGGCACTACTAGTCTTGCCTCTTTAAAGGGCAAGTATGTGTACATAGATATTTGGGCTACCTGGTGTGGACCCTGTGTTAGGGAGTTTCCTGAATTGACCAAGCTGATTGCGGATTATAAGGGGAATCCAAATATTGAATTTGTTTGCATTTCAATAGACAGCAAAGAAGACCATGACAAGTGGCGCACTTTTGTAACGGATAAAAAAGTGGGGGGACTTCAGCTGATTGCCGACAAAGGGCTACAAGCGGATTTCATGAAATTTTTAAACGTAAGCCTAATTCCCAGAAATGTTTTAATTGATCCTCAGGGAAATATTATTTCCTCAGCAGGGTTAAGGCCTTCTGATAAAGCAACTAGGGAAGCCTTGGGAAAATATGTTGGCGCACCTATAATTAAATCGGTTGCCCAATAAGCAATAGGAATTGCAGTATTTGAGTTTCCGCCTTTCCCCCATCATCTGATGACATTGCTAATCAAGTTCAGTATTTTTTCTATTGCTTAAGCGATTCTTTAGTTGCCTAGGCTTCAATAGGATCAATGATTATACAAACTGCTTAAGGCACTGCCCGTTCCGCAAAATTTTATATAATTTCCTACGCCTACTAACAAGCCCGTTCGCCGCGTTTCAAAAATCATCAGTCAGTTTTAACACAATATAGTTGTCCATTACAATTTACGTTATCACCTTTGAAAACTAAATACTTGAATAATGATGATCGACAAACTAAAATACATATTGTTGCTATTTTGTTTGGTGTTACAAGGACAAATTTTTGCTCAAACGCCTGATTTTACAGGGACATGGCTTTTAAATTTTGAAAAAAGTAATTTAGATAAAACGGACAATCTCAAAGGACTTACGGGACAAATATTTGTTATAAAGCAAGCGGATAACAAATTTGCTTTGAAGATTTATCACCTATATGGCGACAAAAAAAAGAAAATAGGGTTCAGCATGTTGGCCGATGGTAAAACGCGAAGATTGAAAGTGCTATTCAAGGGAAAGTTGGAACAAAAAGAAAGTAGCATGCAGGTAACCATGTGGAGGAAGAATTACTTAAATAGTGTTAGTTACAAATATGGAACAAACAAAAACGAACTTGTTGCAGACGAAGTATTTATTGGTAAACCAAAAGACCATCATAGCATTTGGGTTTTTGATAGAGAAATTGCAAAATAAGACGAAGGGTGTTCGGCAATTTTAGTTTATATTTTGTTTTATTCTGCTGATTGTTTGTATGGCGGCAATCATCTTCGCTATCAATGCTAGGGAACGCTTAGCGAAAAGGGCTAGAAGAGCTCTGTTTACTGGCATACCTCAGTTTTATGTTTTGTGGGCTGGGGAGGTATTATTATTAGGGGGATGGGGTTGCGCAAAAGTGGCGATAGAGGATTTTCAAGATTAGCCCACAATCCCGGGATTAGATACCCGCCTCGTAGGGCTGCAGTTGCTAACTCATGGGAAACTTGTTATATTTGAAAAAGAGCGCTAGTCGAAGGTCTGTCTGGATTTGAGATTTTAGGCGAGTGAAGTTTTTAAAAAAGTAGTTAACATAAAATAGTGTAGTCGAATTTAAAGCAAAAGTAAATTTTTAAAATATGTCCACCACTAATCCCACCAAAAGCGTATTTCGCAATTTGTTATCTGCTCAATCTTGGTCATTAGACCTTGGCATCCTCATTCTTCGTCTTTGTTGTGCGCTGATGATTTTGCACGGATGGGGTAAGTTAACTGAGTTTTCTGATGGTATTGCCGATTGGCCCGACCCCTTTCATGTTGGCCCCGTTGTTTCTAAGGGATTAACCGTTTTTGCCGAAATCTTTTGTACCATTTTAGTGGTTTTGGGGCTTTTTACCCGATTGGCGCTTATACCACTCATTGTTTGTATGGTGGTAATCATTTTCGTAATCCATGCCGGGGAACCCTTTGGAGAAAAGGAGTTGGGTGTGCATTATTTACTGGCTTACCTTACTTTACTATTTACCGGGCCGGGGAAGTATTCGCTGGATGGGGTTATGCGGAAGGGGTGACAGGGAAATAGCTTTGTTTGTATTTCGGGCATAAGCCACTGCCAAATCTTTTGAGGGATTAAGTCTGATACGCATTCGTATCCGCAATAAGTTGTTTATCCTTATAGGTACTACCTATTAGCGCCCTGGCTTAGAACCCCAGCTACGCAGATTCCTCAACTACTTTTTCTTTGCCATTTTAGTAGTAACTTTCATGATGATGAAAAGCGGCAAGTAAAATGCAAGCTTTTTCAAGTAAACCATAAAGAAGATTAAAATGAATCAAGGCCATTTAACAAGAAGAAAAGCTATGCAGTTAATGAGCCTTGCAGCCCTTGGCTCGCTGGCTATTCCTACAACAACTTATTCAACCACAACTTGCACTGATTTTTTTGATGAAGAAATTGACACAATTCATATAAAAAAAGGAGAAGGCAAGGTTGGCAGAATTGGAGGAATAGACTTAATTACTAAGCTATCAAAAAATCAAACAAGCGGAAATCTTGGGTGTGACGAAGCAACGTTAAAGCCCGGCTTTTTAGGAGCGCCGCCTCATCTACACAAGCATTTTGATGAAATCTGTTTTGTACTTGAGGGAACAGTCACAATTATGGTGGAAGAAAAAACATATCAAGTTAATGCTGGGGACTGGCACTTGCGACCCAGAAATAAGATGCATACATTTTGGAACGCTTCAGAAGCTTCTGCCCGGTTTGTAGATATTTATATCCCGGGAGGCCATGAAGAATATATGGCAGATTTGGCAAAGCTTTTTGAAAATAATGGGCGTCCCCAAAAAGAGGATTTTTCATTACTTGAACAAAAACACGACATAGTTTATTTATGGAGTAAGCTGCCAGAAATAATGGCGAAATATAAAGTTCATTTATAAAACAAGGTATTGATTAATGGCATTGCCAATGGACTGGCCGTATGACGGAATAATAAACGGCGATGGCTCCATGTTACTTTGGTTCTGACTTAACAGAGATAAACGACAAACACCTAAAAGAAAGTCATTAAATTAGCAGGAACCGCAATTGTTTAATTATACACTTGAGTATTATATTTAGCAGTAATGATCCCCGTAACCTGCGCCATTATTGAAAAAGCCACCAGTCAGTTTTAACAGAATATAGTTGTTCATTACAATTTACGTCATCACCTTTGAAACTAAATAGTTGAACAATGATGATCGACAAACTAAAATACATATTGTTGCTATTTTGTTTGGTGTTCCAAGTACAAATTTTTGCTCAACCGCCAGACTTTACAGGGACTTGGGTTCTAAATTTTGAAAAAAGTAATCTAGACAAAACCGACAACCAGAATGGACTTACGGGACAAATATTTGTTATAAAGCAATCGGATAACAAATTTGGTTTGAAGATTTATCACCTATATGGCGACAAAAAAAAGAAAATAGGTTTCAGCATGTTGGCTGATGGTAAAACGCGAAGATTGAAAATAATATTTAAGGGAAAATTGGAACAGAAAGGAAACAGTTTGCAGGTAACCATGTGGAGGAAGAATTATTTAAATAGTGTTAATGATAAGTTTGGAATAAACCAAAATGAATTTGTTGCAGACGAAGTTTTTATTGGTAACCCAAAAGACCATCATAGCATTTGGGTTTTTGACAGAGAAATTGCAAAATAAGTGGAAGGTATTCGGCGTGAGTAACAATAAATGTACTCACCCTCTTAGTTAAGCAGGCTTCCCCCAAGGAGAGAGCGCTGAGGTGCTACCCCTTTTTACCATAAACACCTAAAAGAATTACTATATTAGCAGGGAGAGCAATTGTTTAATTATACACTTGAGCATTATATTTAGTAGTAATGATCCCTGTAACCTGCGCCATTATTGAAAAAGCCGGCTTAGTGCTAGTAACCCAAAGAAGCGAGAAAATGGCATTGGCACTTAAGTGGGAGTTCCCGGGTGGAAAGGTAGAGCAGGGAGAAAGTCAGGAAGTATGCCTGTTAAGGGAAATCAAGGAGGAATTGAATATAGATATCAAAATCGTTGAGCCATTAAAACCCAACACCCATCTTTACCCAAATGGAAAGGAGATACATTTAGTGCCTTTTATTTGTGAATATATAAACGGGCCCTTGCAGCTGGCAGAGCATGCTGATTATAAGTGGTTAAAAAAGGAAGCGCTACTTGGGTTGGATTGGGCAGAAGCCGATATTCCAATAGTTCAAGAATACATCAATATGTGAAATGACAGAAGGGATCTACGAGCAGCTTATTAATCAACTGGTTATATCAGAAATCGATCGACTTTCTGTAAATGATTATTATATTGATTCGACTCCCCTTCCTAAAAAAGAAGCGGCTTTTGTTTTATCCCAATATTTTTCAAAAGTGCTACAAAAAGCACTAGGGTTTGTGAAGGAACAAGACGACACTCCCCACCATCAAATAGAACTAGCTAATAAATTAATTCAACTATTGGCAGATGAGCTGAAAAACCAAGGTATTGAGAAAAACTTAATCAATACCGAAGGAAAAATCCTTACAGCCATATTTGCCAAACTGAATTCGCCCTATCCAAATTTACAGGAGCATATTCAAAGTGTTTTTCCCACGTCAGGACTTAGCGAGTCTGAGTTGTTTACTGGAAACAAAAGTGGGGTTTCTCTTGAAAGTGAAATCAGAAAAGAAATTCAGTCGGCAGACGAGGTTCAGTGGATCGTTTCTTTTGTAAAGTTTTCTGGACTAAGAATCTTTTTGAAAGACTTACAAGAGCATACTGCAAGGGGAAAAAAGTTAAAGTTGATTACAACCACTTACATGGGAGCAACGGATGCTAAAGCAATCGAAGAAACGCAAAAGCCTACTTGTTTCTCCGGAATACACAATTTCACACTGGGTATATCGGATCTTCTAATATTTCACGAACAGCGTTAACCAGCGGACTGGAGTGGAACCTTAAAGTTACTACCCAGGAAATACCTCATATAATTGATAAGTTTAAAAAAACATTCGACACCTATTGGAATGATAGAGAATTTGAAACCTATGAAATATCCAAACAACAAGAGAAGTTAAGAAGAGCAATCGACGAGGCAAAGGGTAGCCAGTCGGGAGATCGGATTGCTGCATTTTTTGAGATTACCCCCTTCGACTTTCAGCAAGAAATATTGGAACGGCTGCTAGCCGAAAGAGCCAATGGGAATTACAAGAATTTAGTGGTTGCTGCAACCGGAACTGGTAAAACGGTGATTTCGGCATTTGATTTTAAAAGATTTTATCAAAGTAAACCAGGCGCTACCTTTTTGTTCGTTGCACACCGAGAAGAAATTTTAAGGCAGGCACTGGCTACCTATAGACATATTTTAAAAGATCAAAATTTTGGAGACCTCTGGGTGTCAAGTAAAGAGCCGCGAACGTA
>JAPLEI010000027.1 GCA_026391195.1 Bacteroidota bacterium
CCAAATCAAAGGTTTATTTAAAGCGGTTACATCACGATATGAGTGCACTGGAAAAGCTGAAAGACATTTTGAGAGCAACGTATTCAATAGATATTGATTGACGCCGATTCCTCCGACGCGTCGGGGCCGGCCCACACCACAAAACCCCCAACAGCTATGTCGGGGGTTTTGGTTTTCGAAAAGAAGGTGATTGTAAAAACATTTGAGTCGGTTCCCCCGACGCGTCGGGGCCTGCCCACACCACACAATAGCCTCGATTAATTCGGGGCTATTTTATTATATGCATTTTGTATATGTGATTTATAGTCCATCAGCAGACAGCTATTATATAGGCGAGACTGTTAATGTAGAAGAACGGCTTGTTCAGCATCGTCAGCATCTGTACGCGGGATCGTATACTAAAATTGCAAATGACTGGGAAACGGCATTTATGCTAAGATGTAAAGACAGGGCATCAGCATTAAAGGCGGAGAAACATTTAAAAAAGGCCAAATCAAAGGTTTATTTAAAGCGGTTACATCACGATATGAGTGCACTGGAAAAGCTGAAAGACATTTTGAGAGCAACGTATTCAATAGATATTGATTGACGCCGATTCCTCCGACGCGTCGGGGCCGGCCCACACCACAATTCAATAGATATTGATTGACGCCGATTCCTCCGACGCGTCGGGGCCGGCCCACACCACAGAAGCCCTGACAGCAATGTTGGGGTTTTTGATTTCGGAAGGAATATTGGTTATGAAAACACATGAGTCGGTTCCCTGCCTGCCTGCCGGCAGGGCGGAAGCCGGCCACACTACAGAAGCGGGAAAATTGATGTTACACTCAGTTTTCCCGTTTTTATTTTCAGCAAACATATAACAGCTCAAAAACTGACTTTCCAGTTAGGGCTACTTTGTGACAGTTTGGGTAGCAATTGTCCTAAGCCAGGCAAGACAGTATAAGATATTTTTTAGATGAGGATGAATATTGGAATGTTTGGGGAAGAGGCTAGGGAATATTTAAGGAGCGATTGTGGAAGCTTAAGGAAGGGTTAAGGAATTAACTCAGAAAGGATCATTCAGTGCAATTGAAGCCATACATTTTGTGGTGTAGGTAATATGTAATAGTAATTTTAAACATTCTTACCACTAATTTTTAAAAATGTTTTCTCTATGCCATTGCAAATTTTCAAGGGAAGGATAATAAGTATTTTGAATGGGCAGCACAATCGATTTCCCTGCATATGGCTTAATGCTAGCATCCGCGGAATGCTCGGTAAAACTATTTGATACTATAACCTTATAATCGCTATTTACCGATACCAAACCCCGATCAAATGCACGATGCATGTTAGGGCTTAATGAAATCCCGTTAGATACTGTATCGTTATGTGATACCGCAAATGGTACAATATGACAGGCGTCTACCATTTGGATATCATAGCCAGATATGATATGCATACCCGAAATACAACAGGTATAATTATAAATCTGAGGAACCACTCTTTTAAAAACACCACAGCGAATAAATATCTCTTCTTCGTCTGCTTTTTCAATCAAATCCTGATAAACAACCGAGTGTTCATGTAAAATTTGTTCAGTAACTTCTTCAAACAGTCCCGGCTGAAGTTCAGCAGGATTTGAAGTTTTAAAATAAAATTCCAAAATAAAAAGATAGAGTGCATTCCTACTTTCTACATCTTGCAATAAGGCAAACAAGTTGTCATCTAAAAAAGCATATGCTACCGCTTCTCTTAACTGCGAAAAACTTCTTATTGAAAGAGAGCTGGTAAGCAATATCTCTTTCCCGGTATAAGTTTGTAAACACCAGAATTTATCAGACGTTAAGTGATAAAATGGTAAGGCAAAGGTTGGCTTAAAAAAATAGTCGTTCACCAGCCAGTTCCAGTTATCCTTAAAACGTGCTACCAGTTGTGGGGTAACTTCAATTTTGTTTTCTATTATTTCACCGCAAGCTATAGATTGTATGACCGAAAGAAGCAGCACGGGCTTATGCGGAGCTTTAATGCCGTTTTTAGAGGCTCGGTTTAGTTTGCTCAAAATCCTTAAATATGTTTGTACTGCTACATTATTCATAATTTATTTACTTAAACGCCGGGTAATATCTACTTAAATAATTTAATAATAATCAAATTCTCTCCCCTCGGATCGCTTAATACAATAACAAACTTGGTAAAAATACTTCAGGCAAGAAAATACATTTTTTAAACTTAAATCAGAGGACCCCTAAAAAGGCATACAGATCTCACATTCCCTGCACGGTTCTACATTCAATAAGTTTTACCTAACACATTTTCGTTTGCGTTAAACTACGCTTTTAGTAGTACTTCGCAAACGAAGCATACGTTGTCATTTTAACATATTTAGTTTATATTTGCGTTAAGCTACGTTTTGAGTAGTGAATCGCAAATGACCAAACAGCCTGTTATTTCAATCAGCTTAGATGAATTCCTGAACGAAACCCGCTCCCAAGGAAGGCATTCTTTTGGGCTGGAAGAACTAAAGCAAGCGTTACAGGTTTCAGATAAAGCAGTTAATCAGGCGCTGTACCGGGCAAAGGCTAGGAAAAAGGTAGCCCAGGTAAGGAAAGGCTTTTATGCCATTCTTTCTCCGGAATATGCAAAACAGGGAATGGTTCCTCCAACGCTGCTTATAGACGACATGATGAAGATGTTGAACCGGCGCTATTATGTGGGTCTCGTTTCTGCAGCGGCACTTCATGGTGCTGCCCATCAACAGCCAATGGAATATTTTGTGATTACGCAAAAACCAGCACTAAGAAATATAAAGAACAAGAAACTAAAAATCAATTTTTACGTAAAAAAAGACTGGTCAACGGAATCAGTAATTCAGAAAAAAACAGATGCAGGGTATATAAATGTTTCTTCGCCGGAATTAACTGCACTCGACCTGTTATTTTATAAGGATGTAATATCACTAAATAATATAGTTACCATTTTAAAGGAATTAACACAGGAAATAAAACCGGCAGACCTGCAAAAAACAGCAACTAAGTATCCCCAGGTTGCCGCCATACAAAGGCTGGGATTTATATTAGACAAAGAATTGAAAATCGAAAAGCTTGGAGCTGTATTGTTAAAGGTGCTGAAAAATAAAAATGTTTTTCCCGTTCTTTTGTCTAATAACAAAACTAAAGCCGGCGCATTTGATGAGAAATGGAAAGTGATTAATAATACCAATATGGAGGCTGATATATGATTTCAAGGCGATACATAGAAGAATGAAAAACCTATGCCCCTTGGCCAGAAAATGCACAGGTAGAGCAAGACCTTATTATTGAAAGGGCATTAATGGAATTATTTTCAGATGAGTTGCTGAAAGAGAACCTTGCATTTCGTGGTGGTACAGCCTTGCATAAAATTTATTTAAAACCCCAAGCCCGGTATTCAGAAGACATAGACCTTGTGCAAACAAAGGAGGGGCCTATAAAGCCTTTGCTGGTAAGACTCAGAGAAAGACTGGGATTCTTAGGAACAAAGAGAAAAGTAGATCAAAGCTTACATAACAATACAATTATTTATCCCTTTGAATCGGAGATTGCTCCGGTGATAAAAATGAAATTAAAAAACATTGTTGTCCGACTAAAGTCGGGTTTAAATTAGCTGTAACCCTTTTCTGTAAAGAGTCATAGCACAAAAATAGGCTGTTTCAATTTCGTGGGTAGTACCCCACCCTTTTCTAAGGAGAAAATGCTAGGGGTAGTCCATTCTTTATAAATTCCAGTAACCCTACATAGCTCATCAAATGCAGGCGTATAACCGTAATCATATTGGCAAAAGACTTCTTGGTCGCCGCCTTTTTCCTTATAACTACCATCAGCAACTGAGCCATCAACACACAATAA